>NZ_KV792610.1:0-1409 GCF_001808265.1 Klebsiella sp. HMSC16A12 | reverse complement strand
CAGGATACAACTATGACAATGATTACGGATTCACTGGCCGTCGTATTACAACGTCGTGACTGGGAAAACCCTGGCGTTACCCAACTTAATCGCCTTGCGGCACATCCCCCTTTCGCCAGCTGGCGTAATAGCGAAGAGGCTCGCACCGATCGCCCTTCCCAAGAGTCGCGCAGCCTGAATGGTGAATGGCGCTTTGCCTGGTTTCCGGCACCAGAAGCGGTACCAGAAAGCTGGCTGGAGCGCGATCTTCCTGACGCCGATACTGTCATCGTCCCCTCAAACTGGCAGATGCACGGTTACGATGCGCCTATCTACACCAACGTGACCTATCCCATTGCGGTCAATCCGCCGTATGTTCCCACGGAGAATCCGACAGGTTGTTACTCGCTCACATTTAATGTTGATGAAAGCTGGCTACAGGAAGGCCAGACGCGAATTATTTTTGATGGTGTTAACTCGGCGTTTCATTTGTGGTGCAACGGGCGCTGGGTCGGTTACGGACAGGACAGTCGTTTGCCGTCTGAATTTGACCTGAGCGCATTTTTACACGCCGGAGAAAACCGCCTCGCGGTGATGGTGCTGCGCTGGAGTGACGGCAGTTATCTGGAAGATCAGGATATGTGGCGGATGAGC
This sequence comes from Klebsiella sp. HMSC16A12, assembly GCF_001808265.1. Lineage (NCBI taxonomy): Bacteria > Pseudomonadati > Pseudomonadota > Gammaproteobacteria > Enterobacterales > Enterobacteriaceae > Klebsiella > Klebsiella sp. HMSC16A12. The sequence continues at coordinate 776 of NZ_KV792610.1, read as the reverse complement.
GGCATTTTCCGTGACGTCTCGTTGCTGCATAAACCGAGCACGCAAATCAGCGATTTCCATGTAGCCACTCACTTTAATGATGATTTCAGCCGCGCTGTACTGGAGGCAGACGTTCAGATGTACGGCGAGCTGCGCGATGAGCTGCGGGTGACGGTTTCTTTGTGGCAGGGTGAAACACAGGTCGCCAGCGGCACCGCGCCTTTCGGCGGTGAAATTATCGATGAGCGTGGCGGTTATGCCAATCGCGTCACGCTACGTCTGAACGTCGAAAACCCGAAACTGTGGAGCGCCGAAATCCCGAATCTCTACCGTGCGGTGATTGAACTGCACACCGCCGACGGCATGCTGATTGAAGCAGAAGCCTGCGATGTCGGTTTCCGCGAGGTGCGGATTGAAAATGGTCTGCTGCTGCTGAACGGCAAGCCGTTGCTGATTCGCGGCGTTAACCGTCACGAGCATCATCCTCTGCATGGTCAGGTCATGGATGAGCAGACGATGGTGCAGGATATCCTGCTGATGAAGCAGAACAACTTTAACGCCGTGCGCTGTTCGCATTATCCGAACCATCCGCTGTGGTACACGCTGTGCGACCACTACGGCCTGTATGTGGTGGATGAAGCCAACATTGAAACCCACGGCATGGTGCCAATGAATCGTCTGACCGATGATCCGCGCTGGCTACCCGCGATGAGCGAACGCGTAACGCGAATGGTGCAGCGCGATCGTAATCACCCGAGTGTGATCATCTGGTCGCTGGGGAATGAATCAGGCCACGG
>NZ_KV792609.1:167543-181057 GCF_001808265.1 Klebsiella sp. HMSC16A12 | reverse complement strand
CCGTTAACCACCACCTCGCCTTCGCTGACCGTCTCCAGGGCGTTCATGCAGCGCAGGAAGGTGCTTTTCCCCGAGCCAGACGGGCCGATGATGCACACCACTTCCTGCGGTTTAATATCGCAGCTGATGCCGCGCAGCACGTGGCTGTCGCCGAAGCGCTTATGTAAGTTATTAATGTGAATCACTTTTGCCAAACCTCTTTTCCAGACGGTTAACCAGCTGCGCCAGCAGGAAGGTGATCACCCAGTAGACCAGAGAGATGGTCAGGTAGGGTTCCCAGTAGGTGGCGTAGGCGCCGGAGACGGTGCGCGCGGCATAGGCCAGATCGGCCAGGCCAATCGCCGAGGCCAGCGACGAGTCTTTGACAATGGCGATGGCGTTATTGCCCAGCGGCGGCAGAATACGGCGAAACGCCTGCGGCAGGATCACCTTGCGCATGGTTTTCCACCACGGCATGCCCAGCGCGCGGGAGGCCTCCATCTGCCCTTTGTCGATCGACTGGATGCCGGCGCGGAAAATCTCCGACACATAGGCCCCGGCGTTAAGGGTGATCGCCACGATGCAGGAGAGGAACGCCCCGTAGCTGGCGCGCAGTTCGCGGGCAAAGTCGGCGCTCATCAGGCCGCTGGTCACCAGCAGGCCGTCGCGCGGATTGATAAACAGCGGCACCAGCGCAAAGTGCACCACCATAATCTGCACGAACAGCGGCGTGCCGCGGAAGGCGCTGACGTAAAAGCGCACCGGAAACTGCACCAGGTAGCGGAGAATATATTTCCACGGCCCGTGCTCGGCCTTCGCCATCCGCCCGAGACCGAGAGTTACCCCCCACAGCGTCCCGAGGATCACGCAGATAATGGTACATTTAATCGTCATCAGGGCGCCGTCCACAAACAGCGGGCCGTACTCCTCGATGATCTCCCAACGGAATCCCGTCATAGTCCTTCCCTAAAAAATACGGCTATCGCCTGGGCGATAGCCGTGGTCACTGAAAAAGGTGGATTATTGCGCTGGCAGCGTCGGCACGTTGTCGTCGAACCAGGTTTTATAGATTTTGGCGTAAGTCCCGTCAGCAACGATCTTTTGCAGCCCGGCGTTGATTTTGCCCAGCAGTTCGCTGTTGCCTTTCGCCACCGCAATACCGAAATACTGACGCTCAAATTTGGCATCCGGCACCAGCTTGAACTGCTTCTCCGGGTGCTGTTTGATGTAGTACTTCACCACCCCGACGTCGCCTACCGCGGCGCTGACGCCGTCCTCAAACAGCTCCTGGAGCATCAGCGGGGTATTGTCGAAGCGCTTGATCGCGGTGCTGTTTTTACCCAGCACCTCAGAAACTACGATATCGCCGGTGCTGGAGTTCACCACCCCGACCTTCTCGTTTTTCAGGGCCGCCAGTGAATCCACCTGCGAGTCCTGAGCGACGACGATAGACTGTTCGGCCGGGAAGTACGGCGCGGAGAAATCGACCATCTGTTTGCGTTTATCGGTGATGGTGATCCCGGAGATGATGATGTCGCGGTCGCCGGTGTTCAGCGTGGCGAAGATGCCTTCCCATGGGGTATTGACCAGCTTAACGTCAAAGCCTTCGGCTTTGGCGATGGCTTTGATGATGTCGATGTCGAAACCTTCCAGCTGTTTCTGGCTGTTTTCAAATTCAAACGGCCGGTAGGTGCCGCCGGAGCCGACGGTATAGGTTTCCGCAGCCGCCTGTCCGGCAGCCGTCAGCGCGGCTATCATGCAACACGCTTTGAGCAAATTCTTGACCATGAGATTTCCTTTTTATGCATTTATTTTGCATAAAAATACACACACTCACTTTTATATGCAACCGGAAACCTTCCCGCTGGTGAATTATCTTCTCAATGGCCCCGTTTACCGCCGGATTTACCGATAGCCCGATGCAGATCGTTGATTCGTTTCAGGGATTTCACCGTTTTTTGTGGCGTGGTAGAGGCCACCGACAGGACAATCATCTCGAGACAGACCAGCACCGTACCGTGCAGCGGCATCCGGCTACTGTCCCCGCCGCGCGGGACGTCGATCACCACCTGCGCCTCCTGGCTGAAGCGCGAGTCCACCGCCTGGGTCAGCAGGATGGTCGGAATACCCAGCCGCTTCGCCTCGCGCAGGGTGGTCAACCCTTCGCGATGGGGGGATTTTTGCCCCATCATGATCAGCACATCGCCGCGCTGCAGGCCGATAAGCTGTTCGGCAAGGCTAAAGCCCGTGCGGTTCATCACGTACGCCGGCAGGCCAATACGGCTGAACAACCGGGCGGTGTATTCGGCGAGGATCCCCGAGGCGCCGATACCGAAGATCCCCACCTGGCGCGCGTCGCTGAGCAATACCACCGCCTGAGCCACCGCCGCGCGGTTGTCGGCCCGCGACAGGACCTCGCACACCCGCTGATGGCCTTCAAGCACAAAATCAATACTGGAGTTGACGTCGCTGGAGAGCGCGGTAACCGTCGAGCGCATCTTTTCCGCCGAGGTGACCGAGGTGCCGAACCAGCGCTCCATGGTCTGCTTAAGCTCGCGCAGCCCGGCGAAGCCCAGCGCCTGGATGGCGCGCACCACCGTGGCGTCGGAGGTCTGGGTCGCGGTGGCGATCTCCATCGCCGTATGCTCCAGCACCACCTCGCGGTTGTCGTTGATATAGCTGACCACCGCCCGCAGCCGGGGGGAGAGCTGGTGCGCCCGGGCGCGATAGCGTTCGCCGAACAGATCGACTTTGCCCTTCTCTTTTTTTACCGCGCTTTTCATTTGGCCTCCGCCGGGATCGGCCTGCCGGCAATATGCGACTGCACCTGGGCCACCATCAGAGACAGCGCGGCGTAGGAGTTGGAGATCACCTCTTCCCGCGGCAGTAAAATATAGTGCCCGGTGCGGCAGGCGCGCATAAAGTCGCACCAGCCGGGCATCACGCCTTCCATCGCCTGCAGCTCATCCTGCGGCTTACCGCCGGTATCCGACCGCCAGGTAGCGAAGACAAAATCAGCGTCCAGTTCCGGCAGCTGTTCCGCGCTGACGTCAATGCGCTGACCATCGGGGATCCGCTCAATCAGCGGCGGAAAGCGGAACCCGGCGTCACGCAGCACCCGGCCCAGCGCATGATACGAATGATGCACCGTGACCTTGCCGTTGTTCGCCTGGATCACTGAGACGCTGTACTGCGGTGGGTTGACCATCGCTTTCAGCTGCTTGATTTGCTCCTGATAGCGGCGCTCGAGGATCGCCAGCCGCGTCTGGGTGCCGGTCAGCTGCGCCAGCTTGCGGTAAATCTCCGGGGCGCTGCCCTGCAGATGGTCGATGCTCACCGTCGGGGCAATCTTCTCCAGTTGCTCCACTGACACGTGGCGGCTGGGCTCGGTGATAATCAGATCCGGCCTGGCGGCGGCAACCGCTTCCAGATCGATATCGGCGGTGCCAATAAAGCGGATATCGCTGTTGTCGAAATCGACACCGGTGAGCTGGGCGCTGGATCGCAGGTAGTGGCTGCCGTCCGGGCGCGTCCGGCCGTGGCTGGCGATCGGCGGCGCCCCGAGCTCAATCAGCGGAATGGTAATGTCGAGATCGTGCATCGAAACGATACGCTGCGGATGCAGCGGGACGGTGACCGTGCGGCCTAAATCATCGGCGAAAGTTTGAGTTTGTGGGGCGGCGGCGCTGACGGCCCCCGTCAGCAACAGCAGCAATGAGACGAACCAACGCATACTACCTTCCTGGTTAAAGGGCATCACGGCGACGCCAGAGCAAGACAACGAAGAACGGGCAGCCCACCAGGGCAATGACAATCCCCGCCGGGATCTGCAGCGGGGCAAACGCCAGCCGGCCAAGGGTATCGGTCGCCAGCACCAGCAAGGCGCCAATCAGCGCGCTGCCGCACAGCAGCGATACCTGGCCGCCGCGCAGCACGAAACGCGCCATATGCGGTGCCATCAGGCCCACAAAACCCAGGCTGCCGACGCAGGAGACGCTGGCCGAGGTCAGCAGCACCGGGGCGAAAAAGCGCAGCACCGTCAGCTGCTGCAGACGTACGCCGAGGCCGATGGCGGTCCGGTCGCCCAGCAGCGCCACGTCCGCCGCCCGGGCGGTACAGAACAGGATGATGGCCCCGGGCAGCGCCCAGCAAAAAGCCACCGCCAGCAGCGGCCAGGTGGCGGCCTGCAGGCTGCCCGCCAGCCAGATCATCGCCGTCTGCACGTCGCGTACGTCGGCGGTGGTCATAAAGATGCCGACCGCGGCCGCCAGGCTCCAGGAGACGCCGATGCCAATTAAAATAAAGCGCGGCCGCGAACAGTCGCGGGCCAGCGTCAGGACCAGCAGGGCCACCGCTATGCCGCCGACCATCCCCGCCAGCGGCCGCCAGACCAGGCCTACCGCCGGGAAAAACAGCACCAGCGCCAGAACCACGATGCTTGCCCCCTCTTTGACGCCGATCAGCCCCGGGTCGGCCAGCCCGTTACGGGTGATGCTCTGCATCGCCGCGCCGGCCAGCCCCAGCATGGCCCCGCACAGCAGCGCCATCAGGATCCGCGGCAGGCGGATATCAAACAGAATAAAGCGCGGCTGCTCGCCCATCTCCTGCGGCGCCAGCAGGGCCCGCGCCAGCGTCGACGCGGGCAGCGGAAAGCTGCCGCGGCTAAGGCTGTACAGCCCCAGCGCCAGCAGCGTCAGCACTATGCTGGCGGCAATTTTTAACGCCGCAGGACGCAGCAGCAGATGACGGGAGGTGAAAGCCAGCGGCCGAAAACCGGCCCGGTGAACGGCGCGCGTCATTTAAAAAACCTCGCGGCGATAAAGATAAACAACGGCGCGCCCACCAGGGCGGTCATCGCTCCGGTGGCCAGCTCCTGCGGCGCGACCAGCGTCCGGGCGGCGATATCCGCCAGCACCAGCGCCAGCGCTCCCACCGGCGCAGCCAGGGGCAGCGCCAGGCGGATGTCTTCCGTCACCAGACGGCGCACCACGTGCGGCACCACCAGCCCGACGAAGCCGATCGGCCCGGCCACCGCCACCGCCGCGCCGCAGAGCAGCGCAATCGCCAGCAGACCCAGCAGCCGCGTCTGGACGAGATTAACGCCAAGGCCCAGCGCCACCTTATCCCCCAGCGCCAGCACGTTGAGGCGTGGGGCAATGAGCAGCGCGACGCCAAGGCCGATCAGCGCCGGGACCAGCGCCGTCTGCAGCGTGCTCCAGTTCAGTCCGGCCAGGTCGCCGGCCAGCCAGGTGCGCATCGCCAGCAGCGTCTGTTCATCGAGAATTAATATCGCCGCCGTCACCGCCGACGCAAACCCTGACAGCGCCACTCCGGACAACGTGATGCGCAGCGGCGTCGCCCCGCCGCGCCCGGCAGAGGCCAGCGCCATCACTCCACCGAACAGCAGCCCCGCGCCGCAGGCGGCGGTCAGCGGGCGCCCGACGGGGAAAGCGCCGAGAGACAGGCCCAGCGCAGAGGTCGCCACCACCGCCAGCGAGGCGCCGGCGTTGAGGCCGAGAATATGCGGCTCGCCAAGCGGGTTACGGATCACCGTCTGCAGCAGCAGCCCGGCGACGCCGAGCGCCGCGCCGGTCAGCAGCGCCGCCGCCAGCCGCACCAGACGCAGATCGATGATAATCCGCTGCTCAAAGTTGCGCGGATCGTACTCCAGCAGCGCCTGCAGCACCGTCTGCGGGGCGATCCAGCGGGCGCCTAAGCCAAGATGCACCAGCGAGGCGGCGATAAGCAGCAGCGTTAGCAGAAGCAGCGCCAGCCGGGGGCGGGGGCGACGCCGCGCGGAAAGCAGGATGGCCACGCTCATTGTGCCGCTGCCTGGCGGGCGCGAAACGGCATAAAGAACGGTTTGCCGGTTTGCGGGTTAATCGACATCTGCACGTCAACGTCAAACACGCGTTTAATCAGCTCAGGGCTACAGACATCGTTGTCGCTAATCGTGCCGGCGATTCGCCCCTGTTTAAGGAATACCAGCAGATCGGCGTAGTTCACCGCAAAGTTAAGGTCATGGAGCACCGTCACCACCGTGCGGCCATGTTCGCGGGTGAGGGTCTGGAGCAGCTCGAGGATATCGACCTGATAGCGCAGATCGAGCCAGGTTGTCGGCTCATCGAGCAGAATGGTGGCCGTTTGCTGGGCCAGCGCCATGGCGATCCAGCAGCGTTGACGCTGGCCGCCGGAGAGGCTGTCCACCGGCAGATGGGCGAATTCGGCGGTACCGGTTAAGCGCAGCGCCTCCTCTACCGCCAGCTCATCGGCCTCAGACCACTGGCGCATCAGCCCCTGCCACGGGTAGCGCCCGCGCGAGACCAGCTCGAAAACGGTCAATCCTTCCGGGGTCAATGGCGATTGCGGGAGGATGCCCAGCTGCCGCGAGACAGTCTTCGTCGGCATCTGGTGAATGGCTTGCCCGTCCAGACGCACGCAGCCGCCGAGCGGTTTCAGCATTCTGGCGATGGTCGAGAGCAGCGTGGATTTGCCGGATCCGTTCGCCCCGGCCAGCACCGTCATTTTGCCGGTGGGAATGGTCAGGTTGATATCGTCAACGATCAGGGTCTGGCCGTAGCCGGCCGACAGGGCATCCAGTACGATCCCCTGCTCTGCAGGTTTCACCCGCTGTGGCATAACTCGCTCCTGCGCCGCAGCGTTCCAGGCGATAGCTGGACATTCTGCAGTCAAATCAAAATAAATCTCATTCTCTTTTGATCATGACGGGGATGAATGTAGTAGTCAATACTCGCCATCGTCTTCAGACGGGGACGCTGACTACAGCGAGGCTGTGCCAACGCAATATAATTAAAATAAAATAATATCAGATAGATAACTACAGAACATTCCCTACTGGAGGTGTTTAAAACGTCCTGTTCCTCGCCGCTGAATTTTTATCTTGCATAACGTTTACTACTACATCCCTTCATGATTGAATGATTCTCAATTACACATCTGAAGGCGCATTCAGACGCTAAACAGAGTGCTTTTATTATTCAGGGCAATGATTTTATTGGCTTAATCTGACCGCAAAGGCAGATTCGTTCACGAGAAACAGATAATGACTCAACCCCATGTCGCCTGCAGGACGTTGCCAGGGCGCGCGCTTTTTTCGCTTCTTTTTTTAGCCTCACCGGGATTAATGGCCGCCGACAATCGCGCGGCGAAAAGTACTAACGACGCGGAAGAGACCATCACCGTAGTGGCCGACGGCGCGCAGCAAAGCGCCACCAGCGGCTATCAGCCGCTCAGCTCCGCCACCGCGACGCTAACCTCGATGCCGCTGCTGGATATTCCCCAGGTGGTCAACACCGTCAGCGATCGGGTTCTCGAAGATCAGCACGCCACCTCACTCGATGAGGCGCTGTATAACGTCGCCAACGTGGTGCAGACCAACACCCTCGGCGGTACCCAGGACGCCTTTACCCGCCGCGGCTTCGGCGCCAACCGCGACGGCTCGATCATGACCAACGGCCTGCGCACCGTGCTGCCGCGCAGCTTTAACGCCGCCACCGAACGGGTGGAAGTCCTGAAGGGACCCGCCTCGACGCTGTACGGTATCCTCGACCCCGGCGGGCTGATCAACGTCATCACTAAACGGCCGGAGCGGCAGTTCTCCGGTTCGGTTTCCGGGACCTCCACCAGCTTTGGCGGCGGCACCGGCAGCGTCGACATCACCGGCCCCATCGAAGGCACAAATCTGGCGTACCGACTGATCGGCGAATATCAGAATGAGGATTACTGGCGCAATTTCGGTAAAAACAAAAGCAGCTTTATCGCCCCTTCCCTGACCTGGTTTGGCGAGCGGGCAACGGTGACCGCGTCCTATTCGCACCGCGACTACAGCGCCCCCTTTGATCGCGGCACTATCTTCGATCTGAATACCGGCCATGCGGTTAACGTCGATCGCAAAACCCGCTTCGATGAAGCGTTTAATATTACCGATGGCTATTCCGATCTCGCTCAGCTCAACGCCGAGTATCGCCTTAACGACGCCTGGACCGCGCGCTTCGATTACAGCTACAGCCAGGATCACTATAACGATAACCAGGCGCGGGTGATGGCCTATGATTCGGCGACCGGCAACCTCACCCGCCGGGTCGATGGTACCCACGGTTCAACGCAGAAGATGCACTCCACCCGCGCCGACCTGCAGGGCAACGTGGTAGTGGGCGGCTTTTATAACGAGCTGCTGACCGGCGTCGCCTATGAGAATTACGATCTGCTGCGCACCGATATGCTGCGCTGTAAGAACGTTAAAGGCTTTAACATCTATCATCCGGTCTACGGCACTCTCGACACCTGTAATACCGTCTCCGCCTCCGACAGCGACCAGCGCATTCAGCAGGAGAGCTATGCCGCATACGTGCAGGACGCGCTGTACCTGACCGACAACTGGATCGCCGTCGCCGGCGTGCGCTACCAGTACTACACCCAGTACGCCGGTAAAGGCCGACCGTTTAACGTCAATACCGACAGCCGCGATGAGAAATGGACGCCGAAAGCCGGCCTGGTCTACAAGGTCACGCCGAACGTCTCTCTGTTCGCCAACGTCGCCCAGTCGTTTATGCCGCAGTCGTCGATCGCCAGCTATATCGGCGAGCTGCCGCCGGAAGAGTCCACCTCTTACGAAGTGGGCGCCAAATTCGACCTGTTAAACGGCATTACCGCCAATATCGCGCTGTTTGATATTCACAAGCGTAACGTGCTGTACACCGAGAGCATTGGCGATGAGACGGTGGCCAAAACGGCGGGCAAAGTGCGTTCCCAGGGCGTGGAAGTGGATCTGGCCGGGTCCATCACCGATAACCTCAGCGTGATCGCCAGCTACGGCTACACCGACGCCAAAGTGCTGGAAGATCCGGATTACGCCGGGAAACCGCTGCCAAACGTACCGAAACATACCGGTTCGCTGTTCCTGACCTATGACATTCATAACGTCTATAACAGCAACACCCTGACCGTCGGCGGCGGCGGCCACGCGGTCAGCAAGCGTTCCGGCACCAACGGCGCGGATTATTATCTGCAGGGGTATGCGGTGGCGGATGTGTTTGCCGCCTATAAGATGAAGCTGCAGTATCCGGTGACGCTGCAGGTGAATGTGAAGAACCTGTTTGATAAGACCTATTACACTTCCTCGATCGGCACCAATAACCTCGGCAACCAGATTGGCGACCCGCGCGAAGTGCAGTTCACGGTGAAGATGGATTTTTAAGCCGGACCATGGCGTCGCGCCGGATATTCATTGCCGGGCGGCGCTGCGCTTGCGCCGGCCTACGTTTCCGTGCCATTTGTCGCAGTTCGTAGGCCCGGTAAGGCGCAGCCGCCACCGGGCAAAACAGGCGCCTGGCGCCGGATGCCCATTGCCGGGAGGCGCTGCGCTTGCGCCGGCCTACCTTTCCGTGACATTGGTCGCAGCGCCACCGGGGAATGCGTTCAGCTTACCAGTCCGCCTCCTGGCCGAGGATGCGCAATATATCCTGACGATGCTGCAGCAGCTGCGGGTTATCGCGATGACGGGGAAAAGCCAGCGGCAGCGCAAACTCGGCGATAATCCGCCCTGGACGCGGCGACATCACCAGCACCCGCTCGCACAGCAGCAGCGCCTCTTCGATATCGTGGGTCACCAGCAGGCTGGTATACCCCTGCTGCTGCCAGAGGGCGATCAGCTCCCGCTGCATACTGATGCGGGTCAGCGAATCGAGTTTGCCCAACGGCTCGTCGAGCAGCAGCAGACGCGGTTCGTTCAACAAGGCGCGCGCCAGCGCCGCACGCTGTGCCATCCCCCCGGACAGCTGCCGCGGCCACGCCTCGCTGAAGGCCTGCAGCCCGATGCGGTCAATCAGCGCGTCTGCCTTCGCCTCCAGCCCCTTTTTGCCCTGCGCCTGCGGGCCCAGCAGCACGTTCTGCCGCACCGTCAGCCACGGATAGAGCGTCGGATCCTGAAACACCAGAATCCGCTCCGGCCCCGGGGCGCCGGGCGCCGCGCCGTCGATCTGCATCTGTCCGCTCTGCGGCGCTTCCAGCCCCGCCAGCAGCCGCAGCAGAGTTGATTTACCGCAGCCGGAAGGGCCCAGCAGCGCCACGCTTTCCCCCGGGCGCAGCTGCAGGCTGATATTCTCCAGCACCGGTACCGTCTGTTTGCCAAGCGTAAACGCATGATGAAGATGGCTGATGGATACCGCCGCGCCGCGCGCTATCGTCTCGGTTACCATTGCATCCCTCCTCGCTGCCAGCTCAGCAGCCGGTCACGCAGCATAAATAATCCGCTTATCAGGCCGGAGCATAACAAGGCCATCACCAGCAGCGCGGCATACATATTCGGATAGGCCGCCCAGCCCTGGGCCCACTGGAGGTAAAAGCCGATCCCCGACTTCACCCCGACCATTTCGGCGACAATCAGCACCGAAAACGACGCGCCGAGCCCCATAAACAGGCCGACAAAGACGTTCGGCAACGCGGCGGGGATCGCCACCCGCAGGATCAGGAAACGCTGGCTGGCGCCGAGAGTCCGCGCCACGTCGTACCACGCCTTATCAATGCCCATCACTCCGGACCAGGTCAGCACCGTGACCGGGAACCAGGTGCTCAGCGCGATCAAAAACACGCTGGCGCCGAAGCTCGAGGGAAAAATAAACAGGCACAGCGGCAGCAGCGCGGTGGACGGCACCGGCCCCAGCAGACGTAAAACCGGATGCACCCAGTAGCCAATCCGTTGCGACCAGCCGATGGCCAGACCGGTGATGAACCCGCTGCTGGTACCCAGCAGCACACCGAGCCCCAGCAGCCCCAGGGAGTGCAGCAGGCTGTCGAGCAGGCGCGGCCAGTCGTCGTGTAGCACCTCGATCAGCGCCTGCGGCGGCGCGAAGAATGGTACCGGCAGCACGGCAGTTTTGGCGGTCAGCCCTTCCCAGACAGCAAACAGCACCGGCAGCAGCGCCAGCCACTTGCCGGCATGCAGCACACGCGCGCCGCGCGCCCGCCAGTAGCGATAGCTCAGCGCCAGCAGCAGCAAGCCGCCGCCGAGGGTGAATTGCGCCAGCGCCCAGCCTTCGCTAAACGGCCAGCGCCGCCCGGCGTCGGGCCAGGTAAGAGTAAACAGACCGCCCAGCAGCCACAGCGCGGCGGCCAGCAGCCCTTCTCCCCACAGCGGCGCGCGGCCGGTGGGGCGCGCCAGAGCCTGCTCAGGCGAATACGTTGGCATAGATACTCTCCGCGAACTGATGGGGATCGGTACCCGGCTTGATCACCTGCACCCGCTGCAGGTCGACCGCATACTGCGTCAGCTCTTTCACGAACGCTTCGCCCACCGCGTGATGGCCGTGGCCCTGCCCGTGCAGGATGCCGCTCACCTCCGCTTTACTGGTATTCAGGGCATGGGCGAGGAAGGATTGCGCCACGCTTTCCGGATGCGCAGCGGCATAGCTGTGCGCCTCAAGGATCGCCTGGGTGAGCGCCGCGGCGGCCGGTTTATGGTCCCGCGCCAGGCTCCCGCTCACCCCCAGCACGCAGCAGCTGAGGTTGGCATAATCCCCGGTCATATTGCTGGCGATCAGCTGATACTTACCGGTCTCCAGCAGACGATAGCTAAACGGCTCGCTGCCGCTGATGGCGGCGATTTCGCGCTTGTCCAGCGCCACGCTGAGCAGATCCGCCGGGTAGACTTTCCACTGCACGTCGCTGATCGGGTCGATACCGTGGCGCTTAAGCAGAATGGCGAAGAAGTTTTTATCCGGTCCGGCCATGTCGGTGACGCCGATGGTTTGACCCTTCAGGCTCTCGAGGCCGCCGAACGGCGAGTCTTTAGCCGTCAGCAGGTTCAGACAGCCGCCGTGGGTCCCGGCGGTGAGCTTGACGTCAAAGCCCTGCTCCAGCGCCTTCAGCCAGCGCAGCGCCATCCCCACCCCGGCGTCGGCCTTACCGGTGGCGATCGCCTCCAGCAGCACATCGGTGGAGCTGCCGAAGTTAACAAACTCAACGTCGAGGTTGTATTTACTGAATATCTTCTGCTGCTCGGCGACGGCGACCGGCGCGAGGCATACCGCGCTTTTGTTGATCGCCAGCTTGATCTTGTAGGGCTCTGGCAGGCGCAGCGCCGGATGGGCATCGCCGCCGGCCATGTCCGCCATATCATGAGCCCACAGCGGCAGAGAGACCCCGGCCAGCGCCAGGCCGCCGCTGAGCTGTAAAAAACGGCGGCGGGAAAAAGGGGTTCTGGTCATGGCGTCACCTCGGCGGCGGGTACGCTAAAACGGCGGTCAAAGGTCGGCTTCACGTCCAGCCGGGTGCGGATCAGGCCGTTGGCGAGATAAAAGTCCGCCGTTGCCTGCTGTTGGGCCACCGTTTCCTCGGCCAGCGGCTGCCACTGCGACTGGCGGTTGGCAAACTGCGCCCGGGCGATCTCCGCCGGGAAGCGGATGATCTCCCCCAACGTTTTGCCGTAGCTGTCGAGATTGGCGTAGGCCCAGCGCTCGGCGCCGGCCAGGCGCTGGAGATAATCCTGCAGCGCGGCGCGTTTATGCGGATCGTTAAGCGCGGAATCCGTTGCCGCGAGGAAGGTATTCCCCGGCAGCAGCCCTTTGCCGCTCACCAGGATCTGCCCCTCGTTGGTCTTCACCATTTGGGTGGTGTAGGGCTCCCAGGTCGCCCAGGCGTCCACCGAGCCGTTTAGCAACGCCACTTTGGCGTCCACCGGGCCGAGGAACACCCACTGCACCTCCTTCGGTGAAATCCCCGCCTGCTCCAGCGCTTTCAGCGCCACGAAATGACCAATCGACCCTTTACCGGTGGCGATGCGTTTGCCTTTTAAATCAGCGCCGCTTTTTAACGTGCTGCCGGGGGATACCAGCACCGCGGTCCCCGCCGGGTTGCTTTTATCCACGGCAATAGCTTTGACCGGCGCACCGTTGGCCAGGGCGAAGAGCAACGGCGCATCGCCGATGATCCCCGCGTCCACGGCGCCCGCGTTGAGGGCTTCCGCCAGCGGCGCGGCGGCCGGGAACTCGGCCCACTTAATGTCGTAAGGGAGATTTTGCAGGGCGTTGGCCGCCTCCAGCTGCGAACGCATGCCGCCTTTTTGATCGGCGATACGCAGGGTAAGCCGCTCCTGCGCTGTCGCGTAGCCGCCCAGCGCCAGCAGCATCAGCGCGGCCGCCACCCGGCCTGAAAATGATAGACGCATCGTGATTATCCTTGTGATTGAAAGACGAAGTTGCCGGCTGCCAGCCAGGCGCTGTCGCTCTGTGGGGTATGTACCCGTCCGCAGAGCACATTGCGGTAGTGGCGTTCCAGCGGGTTTTGTCGGCTGAGACCATGATTGCCGGTCAGCTCGAGCGCGATATTCACCGCCTGAATGGCGTTGTCGGTGATGGTGACTTTCGCCAGATTGGCCTCGATGGAGGAAAAGCGCAGCGCGGCGGCCTGCTCCAGCAGGCTGCGGTTGACCAGCAGCAGCCCGGCGATCTGCCCGACTTTCTCCTGCACCCGTGGCAGACGAGAGAGCGGATGGCCGAGACCGGCGGGCACCCCCCCCG
>NZ_KV792609.1:61428-167523 GCF_001808265.1 Klebsiella sp. HMSC16A12 | reverse complement strand
CCCCGCCCCGCCAGCCACCTCACCAGCCAGTCGTGAGCGGCGTGGGCAATGCTGTCATAGATCGCCGCCAGCAGCGCCGTCTGCCGGTTGGCGAACAGGCGAAACGGTTCGGCCTGGGCGGCGGGTGGCGCATCGGCCGGCCAGACATCCACCGCGTGCTCTGCCGCCACCCGCACGTGGTTAAAAATAACTTCATGGCTGCCGGTGGCCCGCATCCCGGCGTGATCCCAGCTCTTCACCACCGTGATACCCGGGCTGTCGCCAGGCACCAGCCAGGTGCCCACCAGCGGCGGGTTATCATCGCTTCTGGCCCACACCGCCAGCCAGCGCAGCCCTTCAATGCCGGTGGTATAAATTTTATGGCCGCTGATGTCCCAGCCCTCCGCGCGACGGGTCGCCACGGTGTCCGGCAGGCCGCCCCGCGCCGGGGATCCCAGCTCCGGCTCGACGCGCAGGCTGTTGATGAGGCCACCGTGTTCGACAGCATCGTGAAAAACCTGCTGGCGCAGCGGCGCGTGCCAGGCGTCGTTTTCCGCCAGCCGCAAATGGTGGAGATACTGCATGCAGACGATCAGCGCTGTCGCCGGCTCTCCCCAGGCGATGGCGGCGATGACCTGCTGCAGCTGGGCCAGACTGGCGCCCGCGCCGCCGCAGGATGGCGGCACGGCGAGACTTAACCAGCCCCCCGCACGCAGATGGTCGATATTACGCCAGGGAAACTCGCCGCTGGCGTCAAGGCTGGCTGCCTGCTCCGCCATCTGCTGGCGGAGCGCCGTCAGCTGCCGGGCCCAGTCGTCGCGCTCAGGATGGATCACGATGCGCGCTCCGCCACCGCACGCCGGGCGGCTTTTTCCCGGGCGATCGGCAGCAGCGCCCGGCCATAGTCGGCCGCGTCGTTCAGCGGATCGAAGCCGCGGATCAGGAAGTTACGCACCCCGAGGTCGTAGTAGTCGAGCAGCGCATCCGCCACCTGCTCCGGGGTGCCCACCAGCGCGGTGGAATTATGTCCGCCGCCCACCAGCTGGGCGATGCCGGTCCACAGACGTTTGTCTACCACTCTGCCCTGCGCCGCGGTGGCCCGCAGCCGCTGGGCGCCGATGCTGTCCGGTTTGGCTTTGAACCCGCCCCCGCGCTGCGCCGCCTGCTCGGTGGCGACGTGCAGGATATGCTCGGCTTTCTCCCAGGCTTCGGCTTCGCTGTCGGCGATAATCGGCCGGAACGAGACGCTGAAGCCGATATCACGCTGGTGTTTCGCCGCTTCGGCGCGCACCCGCTGGATGGTCTCGCCGGTTTGCGCCAGCGACTCGCCCCACAGCGCGAAGACGTCGGCATGTTTGCCGGCGACGGCGATGGCCGCTTCCGACGAGCCGCCAAAATAGATCGGAAGATGCGGTTTTTGCAGCGGGCGAATGGCGGACCAGGCCTGCTCGGCCTGATAGAAATCGTTGTGAATATCCACCGGCTGCTCGCTGGTCCACACCTGGCGCACGATGTCGAGGAAGGCGTCGGTGCGGGCGTAGCGCTGGTCGTGGTCGAGATAATCGCCATCCCGGCGCTGCTCGGCATCGTTGCCGCCGCTGATGATATGCACCGCCAAGCGGCCCCCCAGCAGGTGCTCAAGGGTAGCGAATTTGCGCGCGGCAAGGGTTGGGGAAACAAAACCGGGACGATGGGCCAGCAGGTACTGAATTTTCTGCGTCGACAGTCCGGCCAGGGCCGTCACCAGAAAGCCGTCGGGTTGATCGGACCAGTGGCCGACCAGCAGACGATCAAACCCGGCGGCTTCATGGGTTTGCGCAAAGCGAACGATATAGTCGCGGTCAAAGATCGGCCCCACCGGGGCAATCGTTTCGGAAGAGAGGCGGTGGCCAATCATGCCGAGAAACTGAATGCTCATGAACAACTCCTTGCGTCAGGGTAATGGAGTGGCCGCGACAGCGGCGCTGGTCATTACCCTATACAGAGCGTGTTAATGAGCAAAATGCATTTTTATCATATCTTAATATGCTTAATTAGCATTAAACAAAAATACATAGTGCTTTCAGTCGGATACGGTCAGCTGCTGCACCACTTTGCTGGCAAAAAAGGTCAGCGGCGGCTGCAGGTTCGCCAGATACTGGGCGTGGATCAGCCACAGTGAGACCGCAGGCTGAAAATCGCTGAGGCTGAGGACCGCGACCTCATCCCGCCACGGGCTGCTGGCCAGCGCCGCCCTCGGCACCAGACCCAGCCCCAGCCCCTGCGCCACCAGCGCTATCTGCAGCTGCGCGCCCGCGCTCTCGACGTTGAGCGTCAACCGCAATCCCTGGCTCTGCAGCTCGCGAATGAGCCCGGCGCGCAGGCCACAGCCGTCGGGGTTAAGGATCCAGCCCCGTTCGGCGCACTCCCGCAGGGATGACGCGCGCAAATTCAAACGCCGGCCGACGATCGGCACCACCTCCAGGGGACACAGCAGGCGCCCGCTGTAGCCCTCGGCGAAGCTTTGCTGGGCGGGCCCCATCGCCAGCATGCCGTCCAGCTCGCCGTTTTCCAGCCGGCGCTGCAGCTGTCCGCTCCAGCCGCAGGTGATCTGCGGCGACAGTCCGGGAAACTGCTGGCTCAGCGCCGACAGCGCCGCCGGCAGGGCAATCTCGCTGAGACTCTGCGGCACGCCGAGACGCAGGGCGCCGCGCGGCTCGCCTTCCGGATCCAACAGGCTGTAGAGTTTTTTCGTCTCACGCTTAATGCTCAGACACTGCTCGTACACCCGGTGTCCGGCGGCGGTTAGGGTCAGCGGGCGGGTCTGGCGCTCTAACAGCGTGACGTTCAGCTCCTGTTCCAGACGCTGCAGGCGCCGGGTGATGGCCGACTGGGTGATCCCCAGATATTCCGCGGCCTGATTGAGGGAGGAAAACTGCACCGTGGCCAGCAAAGCGTCGATATCGTCAATGCGCATAGGAACCTTATGTGAAATTTGCATATTAATATATGCGTAAATTGCATTTAAATAATATTAACGCCTCTGTTAGCGTTTTGACCAGTCCCTCTGACAGGAACCGCACATGACTGCACCACGACTGGAAAAATTACGCCATTTCATTCATGAGGTAGACCGCCTGCACCGCGAACACCACCAGACCGCCCCGCTGCTTGACGCCGTGGCGCAGCGGCTGGCGGCGCTGGTGCGTTACGACGACTGGCTGCCGGAAGAGTACACCCTGCCGCATCCGCACCATTACCAGCAGTATCTGCTGCATGCCGACTCCGGGGAGCGCTTCTCGATTGTCAGCTTCGTCTGGGGACCGGGGCAAGCGACGCCGATCCATGATCACCGGGTGTGGGGGGCCATTGGGATGCTGCGCGGCGCGGAGGAAAACCAGCGCTACCAGTTGGATGCCGATGGCATACCGCGCGCGCTGGGCGCCGCCACGCTTCTGGAAGCAGGTCAGGTGGAGAAAGTCTCCGCTGACGATGGCGATATTCATCGCGTCAGCAATGCGCTGGCGGATCGCGTCTCCATCAGCATTCATGTCTACGGCGGCAATATCGGCGCGGTGAAGCGCGCCGTGTATACCCCGGAAGGGCAGCAGAAACCGTTTATCTCCGGCTACTCTAACCGCCATTTACCCAATATCTGGGATTCCTCCCGCGAACATCAAGGATAACCACTATGCCCACCTACGCTTATCGCCAGGCCGCCGGGATCCGCCAGGCGCTGCTCGACCGTCGTGAACTGGCGCTGATCGACGTCCGTGAAGAGGCCGATTTCGCCACCGCTCATCCACTGTTTGCCGTCAATCTGCCGCTCAGCAAACTGGAGCTCGAGGTCCGCCGGCGGATACCGCGCTTCACCACCCCGCTCACCGTCTACGACAACGGCGAGGGTCTGGCGGAGATCGCCGTCGAACGGCTGCGGTCCTGGGGCTATCAGGATGTGGCCCTGCTGGCCGAGGGTCTCGCCGGCTGGCGCCGCAGCGGCGGCGAGCTGTTTCAAGACGTCAACTCCGCCAGTAAAGCCTTTGGCGAGCTGGTGGAAAGCGTGCGTCACACACCGTCGCTCAGCGCCCAGGAGGTTCAGGCGCTCATCGACAGCCGGCAGGAGGTGGTGATCGTCGACGCCCGGCGCTTCGATGAGTACCAGACCATGAGCATCCCCGGCAGCATCAGCGTGCCCGGCGGCGAGCTGGCCCTGCGGGTGGAGAGCCTGACGCCCTCCCCGCAGACGCCGGTTATCGTCAACTGCGCCGGACGCACCCGCAGCATCATCGGCACCCAGTCGCTGATCAACGCCGGCGTGCCAAACCCGGTCCATGCCCTGCGCAATGGCACTATCGGCTGGACGCTGGCCGGCCAGACGCTGGCGCACCAGCAACAGCGGCAATACGATCCCTCCGCCCGCGCCTCCGGCGCCCGGGCCGCTGAGGTGGCGCATTTTGCCGAACGGGCCGGGGTGGCGGTCATCGATGAGGCCACGCTGCAACGCTGGCTGCAGCAGAGCGACCGCACCACCTTCCTGTTTGATGTCCGCAGCCCCGAAGAGTACGCGGCGGGTCACTATCCCGGCAGCCTGAGCGCGCCAGGCGGCCAGCTGGTGCAGGAGACCGACCACTTCGCCAGCGTACGAGGGGCGCGCATTGTGCTGCTGGATGACGATGGCATCCGGGCGGCGATAACCGGCTCGTGGCTGGCGCAGATGGGCTGGGAGACGGCGCGGCTGAGCGCGCTGTCGACCAGCCAGTTGAGCGAACGCGGGGTGCCAGCCGCCGAGGTGCCGCCCGGCCCGCAGGCGGAGGAGATAAGCCCGGCGCAGCTGGCGCAACAGCTGGAAGAACCCGGTACGGTGGTGCTCGATTTTACCACCAGCGCCAACTTTGTCGCTCGCCATATCCCCGGCGCGTGGTGGCTAACGCGCTCGCAGCTGCGCCAGGCCCTGGAAGCAATCCCTCCCGCCCAACGTTACGTGGTGACCTGCGGCAGCAGTCTGCTGGCCCGCTACGCGGTGCCGGAGGTGGCGGCCTTGACCGGTAAACCGGTGCAGTTGCTTACCGGCGGGACGCTGGCGTGGATCGCCGCCGGTCTGCCGCTGGCGCATGGCGACAGCGGCCTCGCCGTCGAGCGCCGTGACCGCTATCGTCGTCCGTACGAAGGAACCGATAATTCCGCCGAGGCCATGCAGGCCTATCTGGAGTGGGAGTATGGCCTCGTGGATCAGCTGGCCCGCGACGGCACCCACGGTTTTCGGGTGCTCTAGCGCGAGCCCGCCTCAAGCTTCGCGCATGATCCACGAATACTGAAAGCTCTTCGGCGCCGGAAAATGGGTCCGGCGCCGGTAGGAGCCCAGCGACTGCGGGGTGCAGTAGGTACAACTCCCCAGCCATTCAACGCTCGCCGGCGCCACCCCCGCCTCTGCGAAGATCGCTTCGGCAAAGGCGCGCAGATCAAACCACAGATTATCGCTGCCGCGTGCGGCGGCTTTGAGCGGATCGCTGACCGGGCCCGAACGGGAGTGGAACAGCCGCTGGCGATGGCGGGCCACCCGGTCACCGCCGGGCTGGTCCAGCAGTTGCTGATAGAATCCGGCGGAGACTTCGTAACAGCAGGGGTGAATATACGGCCCCACGGCGATGACCAGATCGGCCAATGCCACCCCCTGCTGGCGAAAACAGGCCAGACTGTTGTCGACAATACCGCTGACCAGCCCCTGCCAGCCGGCATGCACGCTGCAGACGTAGCGACCGTCGCGCGAGGCGATCAGCAGCGGCAGACAGTCGGCGGTCACCACCCCCACCTTTTGCCCGGCTACCGCGGTAAACACCGCGTCGGCGTGCGGGCGCGTCGGCAGCGGCTGCTGATAATGATGAACCTCATTACCATGCACCAGCTTCACCGGAGCCAGCTCGGCATAGGGAAAGGCGGCGGTTTCATGGACATCGAGAAAAGCGTGGCGGATGCCAGGGATCGCATTGAGCAAACGGGAGGTGTAAGCCATAGGGACGATAAGCGTCAGGGAATGATGTCTTACCTTAGGCCAGGGGACGCGGACAGGCAAGGCGGCGGCCCGGCATTTTTTTACCAGACCGCCGGATGCATATCAGACCATGGCCGCGCGCTGCTGGCGATGCATCAGCCAGAACACCGCCACGCCGGCCAGCACAATGCCCGGCGCCGAGGCCGCCATCACCCCGACGGTGCCGGTGCCGAGGGCCAGCATCTTGCCGGCCAGCAGCGGGCCGCTCATCGCCCCAAGACGCCCCACCGCCACGGCGGTGCCCACCCCGGTGGCGCGGATGGCCGCGGGATAAAAAAGCGGCGCCAGAGCGTAAAGCACACTTTGTCCGCCGGTGGCGAACAGCCCGGCGACAAACCCCGCCAGCAGCATGCCAGTCAGCGACGACGCGCTGCCCAGCGCCAGCAGCGACGCCAGAATGCCGCTGTAGATCAGGAGCGACATCCGCAGCGGGGTGAGCTTATCCATTAGCGCCCCCAGCAGCAGCGTGCCGCAGGCGGCGCCGATCTGCAGAGAGAACATCACCCCCGCCGCCTGGCTGGCGCGGAATCCCTGGCCCACCAGCAGCATCGGCAGCCAGTTGATCAGCATATAGACCACCAGCAGGGTGAAAAAATAACCCAGCCACAGCAGCAGCGTAGCGGCGGCCTGGCCCGGGGCAAACAGGGTGCGCAGCGGCACGCTGGCCTCCGCTCGCTGAAATGCCTGCGACTCCGGCAGCCAGCGCATCAGCAACGGGATCAGCAGCAGCGGGACCACGCCGCCAATCCAGAAAATAATCTGCCAGGCCGCGGCGAGACCGGAAAAGCCCAGCGCTGCCGCCAGCGCGGCGCCAATGGGTACGCCGCAGTACATCAGGCTTACCGCCCGGCCGCGGAAACGTGAGCCAGCGGCTTCCGAGGTTAAGGCAATCAGGTTCGGCAATGCCGCCCCGAGCCCGACGCCGGTGAGCAGGCGCGCCAGCAGAAGCGTCGGGAAGCTCCATGCCAGCGCGGTGGCCAGCGAGAACAGGCCAAACAGCAGCACCGACCCCAACAGAATGCGCTTACGCCCGTGGCGGTCCGCCAGCATGCCGCCCACCAGCGCGCCGGGCAGCAGGCCGAGGATCCCGGCGCTGAAGATCCAGCCCATCTGCATTTTATCCAGCGCAAAGGCCTGCGCCATGCCGACGGCGGCGATCCCCGCCGCCTGCAGATCCAGCCCTTCCATCAGGGCCACCATAAAACAGAGCCCGATGGTGACCACCAGGCGCGAGGGGGTTGCAGTCGTTATCTTGGTCATAGGGTACCTTGGCGATAGCCGAACAAACGGAGCAGGTGACTGGCGGCTGATGCTTTGTCAGCCGCACGTTCTTAGTTATTTATTGCGGTTAAGCAGATCCAGCGCGACGTCGACGATCATATCCTCCTGGCCGCCGACCATCCGCCGCTTGCCCAGCTCGACGAGAATATCCACCGCGCTGAGGCCATAGCGCTTGGCCGCCGCTTCGCTGTGGCGCAGGAAGCTGGAGTAGACTCCGGCGTAGCCCAGCGCCAGCGTTTCGCGGTCGACACGCACCGGGCGATCCTGCAGCGGCCGCACCAGCTCATCGGCCGCGTTCATCAGGGCGTAGAGATCGGTGCCATGCTGCCAGCCGAGCTTGTCGGCGGCGGCAATAAACACCTCCAGCGGCGCATTGCCCGCCCCCGCCCCCATCCCGGCCAGGCTGGCGTCAATGCGATCGCACCCCTCTTCCACCGCGACGATCGAGTTCGCCACCCCGAGGCTCAGATTATGATGGGCATGCATCCCGGTGGCGGTCTCCGGCTTCAGCACCGCCTTCAGGGCGCGGAAGCGGTCGCGAATGTCGTTCATGTTCATCGCCCCGCCGGAATCCACCACATAGATACAGGTCGCGCCATAAGATTCCATCTTCAGCGCCTGCTGCGCCAGCTCCTGCGGGGAGATCATATGGCTCATCATCAGAAAACCGACGGTGTCCATCCCCAGCTCGCGGGCAAAGGCAATATGCTGCGCGGCGACGTCCGCTTCGCTGCAGTGGGTGGCGACCCGCACCACCCGCGCCCCGGCCTGATACGCCGCTTTCAGATCGTGCAGCGTGCCGATGCCCGGCAGCAGTAAGGTGGCGATTTTCGCCTGGCTCACGACATCCGCTGCCGCTTCAATCCAGGCGATGTCGCTGTGGGCGCCAAAGCCATAGTTGAAGCTGGATCCCTGCAGGCCATCGCCATGGGCCACTTCGATGGAGTCGACCCCAGCCTTATCCAGCGCGCCGGCGATCTGCTGCACCTGCGCCAGGGAATACTGGTGACGAATAGCGTGCATACCATCGCGCAGCGTCACGTCCGAGATATAAAGTTTTTTACCGTTCATGCTGTCGCTCCCGCCGCGCTGTGCATTGCCCCGGCCATTTGCTCCGCCGTCGCCAGCGCCGCCGAGGTCATAATATCGAGGTTGCCCGCGTACGCTGGCAGATAGTGCGCCGCCCCTTCCACTTCGAGGTAAACCGCGGTTTTCAGGCCGGAAAAACAGCCGACGCCGGGCAGGTTGACCGGCCTGTCCTCGGGGATAACCTCAAACTGCACCTGCTGCTTCAGCCGGTAGCCTGGGACGTAAGCCTGCACTGCCGCCGCCATTTCGGCGATCGAGGCGGCAATCGCCTCCTGCGACGCCAGCTCGCTCAGGACGTAGACGGTATCGCGCATCATCAGCGGCGGCTCCGCCGGGTTCAGTACAATAATCGCTTTGCCCTTGCCCGCCCCGCCGACTTTTTCAATCGCCTGCGAGGTGGTTTCGGTGAATTCGTCAATATTGGCCCGCGTGCCCGGCCCGGCGGATTGACTGGCGATCGAGGCCACAATCTCCGCGTAATGCACCTTCGCCACTCGCGAGACCGCGGCGACCATTGGGATGGTCGCCTGCCCGCCGCAGGTCACCATATTGACGTTGCCCTGATGGAGATTGGCCGCGAGGTTGACCACCGGTACGCAGTACGGGCCAATCGCCGCCGGCGTCAGGTCGATAACGCGGATCCCCGGCTTCGCTTCGCGCAGCGCGGCATCGTTTTTGATGTGCGCCCCGGCGCTGGTGGCGTCAAAAACAAAATCGATGTCGGCAAATTCCGCCATCTGCATCAGGCCGCCCACCCCTTCGTGAGTGGTCGCAACGCCCAGGCGCCGGGCGCGGGCCAGGCCATCCGACTGCGGGTCGATGCCGACCATCACCGCCATCTCCAGATGCTGGCCGTGGCGCAGGATTTTAATCATTAAATCGGTGCCGATATTCCCGGAGCCGATAATGGCGACTTTACGTTTACGCATCACGATCTCCTTCTCCGGCGGCGACGAAGCGTGCCGCGACTGAGCCAATACCTTCGATATGGGCGACAAAGCTGTCCCCCTCGTTAATCGTCACCATCGGGCCTAACGCCCCGGTCAGCACGATATCCCCCGCCCGCAGCGGTTCGCCGAGACTCGCCAGCTTGCGCGCCAGCCAGACTGCGGCGTTCAGCGGATGCCCCAGACACTCGCTGCCGCGGCCGCTGGAGACCAGCTCCTGGTTGCGGGTCATGTGCATGGCGCACTGCTTCAGATCCAGTCCCGCCGGACGCTGCGCCGGGCCGCCAATGACGTACAGGCCGCAGGAGGCGTTATCGGCGACGGTGTCGACAAAGCCGATTGACCAGTCGCGAATGCGGCTGCCCACCACCTCCAGCGCCGGCAATACCCATTCGATGGCGTTATACAGTTCATCAAAAGTGGTATCGGCATGCGGCAGATCCTGCTTCAGCACCAGGGCGATCTCGGCCTCCACCTTGGGCTGCAGCACGCGGCCAAACGGCACCTCGGCGTTGTCGCCGTAGCACATGTCGGCAAACAGGGTGCCGAAGTCCGGCTGATTGACGCCCAGCTGCTGCTGCACTTTGGGATGGGTCAGGCCCACCTTGCGGCCCACCCACCCGCCGGCCATGGACCACATGGTGCTGGACGTTCAGGCGCTGGATGGCATAGGCGGCGTCGGCATTGTCGACGCCGAGAATATCGCGCAGCGGGGCGATCGCCTGGCCGCTCTGTTCCGCGTCGCGCAGCTGCCGGGCCAGCGCGTCAAGAGAAAAAGTCATCATTTACTCCTTAAGCCCGTGCGAGGAAATTGAGCACCAGCTGATTAAAACTGTCGGCATGTTCCCACTGCGCCCAGTGGCCGCAGTCGCGGTAAATATGCAGTTCCGAACCGGCGATCCCGGCGAGCAGGCGCAACCCGGCGTCCATCGGCACGAAGCGGTCATTGCGTCCCCAGACGATCAGAGTTGGCGCGCTGATTTCGCCCAGCCGCGGGCCAAAGTCAGGAAACTGCTTCGGGTTGGCTTCCTGGCTCTTGACGAAGTTGTCCAGATGGTCGCGGCGCGACAGCATATTGTTGAGACGCGCCTCGAACAGCGCCTCGGTGAGGTCGCGGGTGTCGAAGACGAAGATGCTCATCATCTTTTTGAGGTTTTCAATGGTCGGCTCGCGGTACAGGGCGTTCAGCAGCTTGATGCCCTCGGTCGGCATCGGCGTGAACAGGCTCATGCCGCCGGTCCCCCCGCCCATCAGCACCAGCTTAGCCACCCGCTCCGGCCAGCTCAGGGTGAAGGCCACCGCGCTATGGCCGCCCATCGAGTTGCCCAGCAGATGGACTTTATCGATCCCCAGCTGATCGACCACGCTTTTCAGAATGCGGGCGTTGAGATCCGAACGCGAGCCGCTGTTGACGATAGCATCGCTTTTGCCCCACCCCGGACAGTCGAGGAGCAGCACGCGATAGCCCGCCTCGACCAGCGGGTCAATATTGCGGCTGAAGTTGGCCCAGCCGGTGGCCCCCGGCCCGGAGCCGTGCAGCATGACCACGGTCTCTTTCCCGTCGCCGCAGTCATTGATATGGATACGCAGCGTGCGGCCCCCCTCGTCGACATTGAGGAATCGGCTGGTGGCGGCTTCAGTTTGCGGTTGATAGCTCATGTTAGTCTCCCGGTTAATCAAATCTCGGTGGTGGCGCTCAGCGAGCCGAATCCGGCGATCCACTCGGGGATCGGCCGGTAATAGCGGCCTTCACTGCGCCAGCGGCCAAAAGCGGATAGCGCGGCAAAAGCGGCCACCCAGGTCTTAATTTCGTGCGTCGATTTGCCGGCCATCGCCGACAGCTCGTCATTGCCGATCGCGTCCAGTTCGCTCAGCCGCCCCTGCTCCAGCAGGCTCATAAAGCGGTTGTCCCAGACCGGGTTGAGGGGATGGAGCGAGTGCGGGTCTTCGGTAAACCGTCGGGCGGCATTGATCACCCGCTGCTGGCGCCGTTCGCGTTCGTCCGGCGGCAGCTGTTTTCCGCCGCCGAGCAGGCGATCGCGCAGATGGGCGTCGGCCTTCGCCAGCTCCGGCACCGGCGGCTGGTGCGAGAGTCCGCCCGAGCCGAGGATCAGCACCCGCTTATTGAGGGTATTAAGAAAGCGGCCCATCGCCTCGCCCAGCAGCCGGGTGCGTTGAAAACCCGGCAGCGGCGCGGCGACGCCGTTAATAAACACCGGCAGCACCGGCACGCGGTCCAGGCCACCCAGCAGAAACTCCAGCGGCTGGGCGAAGCCATGGTCCACCTGCATGTTGTACGACACCGCCAGGTCGATACCGCTGTTGAGGATGGCGTGGGCGCAGGCTTCCGCCAGCTCGGCGGGCACCGGCAGGTCGCCGGCGGCGCTGGCGAAGTCGCCAATCGCGGTGGCGCCGACGCCGAGGCAGAACGGCGGCATCACGTCATAGAAAAAACCGTTGTAGTGATCGGGGGCGAAGAGCACCACCAGCTCTGGATCGAATTCAGCGATCCGCCGCCGGGCGTCGGCAATCACCCGGTTCACTTCATCGAGGACCGCCTGCTCCGGGTCCACGAATCCCACCAGCGGAGTGTGGGAGAGACAGTGCAAATAGGCATGCATATCAGGCCACCTTCTCTTCAGCGTGGGCGGTATCCCCGGTTGCGAGGGTCAGTTTTTCCGCCAGGGCGGTCAGCTGCGCGCCGAGGGTCTGCGGGATGGCGAGAGCGGCGACAAAGCGGTCCGGTCTGACCACGGCGATGGCGGTGTTATGCTGAGCAAACCAGCTCTTCAGGCGATTTTGCGTATCGCCCACCCGCAGCGTGCCGGGGGCGTTATCCTGCTCGCGGTGGATCTGCACCTCCGGCACCACCTGGATAAAGCGCACGCCAATCGCGCGCCAGCGGGCGATCTGCCCGGCGTCGAGCCCCCACTGCGGGTTGCAGCCCCAGCCAATAATGGCGAAATTCGCCCCGATAACCTCGTCGAGCAGCACGCTCTCGCCGCTCTCCAGCGTCACCTGCGGTTGAATAAACATTTTGCCCACCGGCGAGGTCTTGCCGGCGCCGTCGGTCAGCAGCGCCCCCTCGCGGTACTGCGGCATCGGCTTAAAGCGCATCTCGAGGAAGTAGCGTTTCACCGGCGGCAGGTAATTCAGCAGCCAGGAGAGACCGTCGCGCACGGCCCCCTGCCAGCGCTTCGGCGGCGCCAGCACGTAGCCGGCGGTGACCGACAGATCAATCATCGCTTTCGCGTGGTCGCGGCGCTCCTGCTGGTAGCTGTCGAGCAGCGTCTCTCCCGCTTTGCCATTGACCACCAGCGCCAGCTTCCACGCCAGGTTGAAGGCGTCGCGCATGCCGCTGTTGTACCCCTGGCCCTGCCAGACCGGCATGATGTGCGCCGCATCGCCGGCCAGCAGCACCCGGTTAATGCGAAAGCGCTCGGCAAGGCGGGCGTTATGCGTATAGACCCGCTGGCGGATCAGCTCGACGCGGTCCGGGTCCGGCAGCACTTTGCTCAGCAGACGGCGCATATTGTGCGGTTCGCTGAGCTGAGCTTCGGTTTCGCCGGGCATCACCATAAATTCAAAGCGGCGCACGCCGTGGGGCAGCGCGGCGGAAACGTAGGGTCGCACCGGGTCGCAGCACAGGTAAACGTGCGGAGTGGCCAGCGGGTCGTTAGCGATATCGATGACGATCCACTGATTCGGCGCGGTCTTGCCTTCGAAGGGGACGTTCAGCGTACGACGAATAAAGCTGGCGCCGCCGTCGCAGGCCACCAGCCAGTCCGCGCGCACCGTCTCCCGTTCGCCGTCCGGTCCTTTAAGATTTAACGTGACACTGTCACCGGTCTGGCTAAAGGCTTCCACTTCGCGGGAGAAGAGGCAGCGGACCTGCGGGAAACGCTGCAGACCGTGATACATCACCGCATCGACCTGCGGCTGAATGAAGGCGTTGCGCCGCGACCAGCCAAACTCATCGGTCATCGGCTGGATATCGGCAAAGCAGCGGCCTTTTGGGGTGAGAAAACGCATGGCGTGCCACGGCGTGGTATGCGGCAGCACGTCATTCACCAGCCCCACCGCCTGCATCGCCCGCAGGGATTCATCGTCAATGCCGATGGCCCGCGGGTAATCGATCAGTGTGGCGAGCTTTTCCACCACCAGCACGCTGATGCCCATCTGGCCAAGGTAGTTGGCCATCATCAGACCAACCGGACCGGCGCCAACGATGGCGACCTGAGCGGTATGCTGCACGGCGGGTTGAATATCGGGTGTAGATGTTGTCATTCTCAGCGACCTCACGACTCGGAAACTGCCCGGCTGACAGGCAATTTGTTAATCATGTGTAAACGTTTTTTTATAATGGGCTGAGTATAGGGCGGGGGTTTTCGGCTACAATCAAAACATCATCGAATGTGTACCAAGTGCACCACACTGTTTTTAAAGCATTTTAAGGGAGGATTTATGCGTGACGATGAGTCCGCAGCGTACAAAACGGTGCGCGGATTAAGCCGGGGTTTATTGTTATTAAAATTGTTAAATAAATTCGACGGCGGCGCGACGCCGGGCCTGCTGGCGGAGTTTAGCGGCCTGCATCGCACCACCGTGCGCCGGCTGCTGGAGACGCTACAGGAGGAGGGTTTTGTCCGCCGCAGCCGCTCCGATGACAGCTTCCGGTTGACCATTAACGTCCGCCAGCTGAGCGATGGATTTCGTGACGAACATTGGATTTCTGCCCTCGCCACGCCGCTGCTCGGCGAGCTGCTGCGCGAGGTGCAGTGGCCAACGGACATCACCACCCTCGACGTCGACGCCATGGTGGTGCGCGAGACTACCCACCGCTTCAGCCGACTGTCGTTTCACCGCGCGATGGTCGGACGGCGGCTGCCGCTGCTGCTCACCGCCTCCGGACTGACGTGGCTGGCCTTTGCCCCCGACGCGGAACGCGACGCCATCGTCAGCATGCTGGCCGCCCGTCCGGAAGCTGAGTATCAGTTGGCCCGCGAACCGGAACGGCTGGCGGCGATCCTCGCCCGCACCCGCCAGAACGGCTATGGCGAAAACTTCCGCGGCTGGCGGCAGGAGGAGAAAATCGCCTCGATCGCCGTGCCGGTCTGCAGTCAGCAGCGGGTTATCGGCTGCCTGAACCTGGTCTATATCGCCAGCGCAATGACCATTGAGCAGGCGGCGCAGAAGCATCTCCCTGCACTGCAGAGGGTGGCGAGGCAGATAGAAGCCCGCATGGAAGAGGAAGAAGTGTGGTACGAAATGCCCTGATCGTGATGAGGATAAATGCGATCGCCCATTGCGCCCGGCTTCGTTATATAATTTAATACACAACGAATTTTCACGCCATTCGGGCCACACCATGTCAAAACACCCCTTACTGCTGGGCCTGACGCTGCTCAGCGCCAGCCTGTTCACCGGCCAGACCTTCGCCGACCGCACCGTCACCGACCAGCTGGGTCGCCAGGTCACCCTCCCCGACCACGTCACCCGCGTTGTGGTTCTGCAGCATCAGACGCTCAACCTGCTGGTACAACTGCATGCCGCCGAGGATATCGTCGGCGTCTTAAGCAGCTGGCAGAAACAGCTCGGGCCGCAGTTCGCCCGCTTTATGCCCGAGATCGGGCAACTGGCGACCCCGGGCGATCTCACCCAGGTCAATATTGAAAGCCTGTTGGCGCTGCGTCCGCAGGTGGTTTTCGTCGCCAACTATGCGCCGCCGGCGATGATCGCGCAGATCCAACAGGCCGGGATCCCGGTGGTGGCCATCTCGCTTCGCCACGATGCCGCCGGGGAAAAAAATAAAATGAACCCCACCATGGCTGACGAAGAGCAAGCCTATAACGCCGGGCTGATGGAGGGGATCCGCCTTATCGGCGAGGTGGTCGAGCGCCAGCCCGAGGCCGAGGCGCTGATTCACTACACCTTCGAGGCGCGCAAGCAAGCCAATGCGCCGGTGGCCGATATTCCCCAGAACCAGCGGGTGCGGGTGTACATGGCCAACCCCGATCTGAATACCTATGGCGCTGGCAAATACACCGGGCTGATGATGGCGCGCGCCGGGGCGCTTAACGTGGCGGCCGCCAGTGTAAAAGGCGCCCGGCAGGTGTCGCTTGAGCAGGTGCTGGAGTGGAACCCACAGGTGATCTTCGTCCAGGACCGTTATCCGCAGGTGGTCAAACAGATAGAGAACGACCCGCAGTGGCAGACGATCGATGCGGTGAAACATCACCGCGTGTGGCTGATGCCGGAGTACGCCAAAGCCTGGGGCTATCCCATGCCAGAGGCCCTGGCGCTGGGTGAGCTGTGGATGGCGAAAAAACTCTATCCCGCGCGCTACCAGAGCATCGATGTGGACAGTAAAGCCAGCGATTACTATCAGCGTTTTTACCGCGTGACGTGGACGCCAGATGCCCGCTAACCATCATCCCTGGCTGGTGCAGGGTAGCCTGGCGCTGGCGACGCTGGGGATCGCGGTCGCCTCGCTCTGTTTCGGCCAGTACCCGTTAAGCCTGAGCGCCGTTGGCCACACCCTGGTCCATCTGCCGCCAGGTGAAGGGGTGATCGGGCAGATCGTCTGGTCGGTTCGCCTGCCGCGCGTGGTGATGGCCCTGCTGGCCGGGGGCGCGCTGGGGCTGTGCGGCGCCACCTTGCAGGGCGTGTTCCAGAACCCGCTGGTGGACCCGCACATCATCGGGGTAACCGCCGGCTCCGCCTTCGGCGGCACGCTGGCGATCCTGTTGGGCGTCGGCAGTCTGCTGATGATGGCCTCGACCTTTTTCTTCGGCCTCGTCGCGCTGGGGCTGATTTACGCCCTCGCCGCCCTGCAGGGGCGGGACAGCACGCTGGGGCTGATTCTGTCCGGGATCATTCTCAGCGGCTTCTTCGCCGCGCTGGTCAGCCTGATGCAGTACCTCGCCGACAGCGAAGAGACGTTACCGAACATCGTTTTCTGGCTGCTCGGCAGCTTCGCGACCGCCAGCTGGCATAAGGTACTGCTTATGTCCCTGCCCCTGGCGGTGGCTGCCGGGGCGCTGTGGAAGCTGCGCTGGCGTATCAACCTGCTGGCCCTGGAGGAACGCGATGCCCGCAGTCTTGGCGTTCCGGTGGCCGCGCTGCGTCGCGGCGTGCTGGTTTGCTGCGCGGTGCTGGTGGCAGCCCAGGTGGCGGTCAGCGGCAGCATCGCCTGGATGGGTCTGGTGGTCCCGCACCTCGCCCGTCTGCTGGTAGGGGCTGACCATCGTCGCCTGCTGCCCACCGCCTTCTGGCTCGGCGCCGCGCTGATGCTGGTGGTGGACGATCTGGCGCGCACGCTGACCCAGGCGGAGATCCCGATCGGGATCATCACTGCCCTGCTCGGGGCGCCGCTGTTTACCGTGTTGCTGGTGCAATCCCGACGCCGGAGTACGACCCGATGAACAGCTCATTATCGCTGCAAGCGCTACGCTACGGCCACCGTCAGCCGCTCTTCGCCCCGCTCACGCTGGCCTGCCGGCCCGGTGAGATCTGGGCGGTGCTGGGCGCCAATGGCCGGGGAAAAAGTACCCTGCTGGATACCCTGACCGGCGTGTTGCCGCCGCTGGGCGGCGAGATGCAGTGCGAGGGCGGCGTGGCCCTGGTTCCGCAGTCGTTTCGTCCCGCTTTTCGCTGGCGCGTGAGCGATGTGGTGCTGATGGGCCGGGCCCGTCATGTGGATCTCTTTGCCCAGCCGGACGAGGAGGATGCCCGGCGGGTTGAGCAGGCGCTGGCGCAGCTGGGGATTGCCGCCCTGGCCGAAGATGACTTCGGCGCCCTCTCCGGCGGCCAGCAGCAGCTGGTGTTGATTGCCCGCGCGCTGGTCAGCGCCAGCCAGAATATCCTGCTGGATGAGCCCTGCTCGGCGCTGGACCTCGGTAACCAGCAGGTGGTGCTGCAGCTGATCGGCGACCTCGCCCACCGCCAGGCGCGCACCGTCCTGTTCACCACCCATGATCCCAACCACGCCCTACAGGTGGCCAGCCATACGCTGCTTCTGCTGCCGGAGGGCCGGTGGCTGGCGGGCGAGACCGCCGACGTGCTGAGCGAAACGCATCTCCGGCAAGCGTACGGCCTGCCGGTACGCCTGATCCGCCATGCCGCCTCCGCGTTCCCTCTGCTGGCGCCGGGGTTTACGCTGCGTCGCTGAACGGCATAAAACCCGCCTGCCGAAGATACCCCTGGCCAACGTCGCCGAGGATAAAGCGATACAGGGCCAGCGCGGCGGGATCGGCCCTGAGACGCGCCAGCTGGTAATCGCAGCGAATATTCCACGGCGCCGGGATGGTCAGGGTACGCAGATCGTCGCAGGTGGCCAGCGCGGGGCCATAGTGCGCATAGCCGATAAACAGATCCGCCAGATTCTGGCGAATAAGCCACGCGCCGGCTATCTCTCCCGGCGGCACGCTCAGTGAGTCTCTGCCGCCGACCAGCTGCTGCGCCCGCCCGGCCATCGCGTTGCCCAACCCTGGATAGCGTGCCTCAATTCGGGCGAACAGCTGCCAGGTATAATCTCCCGACGGATCGCAGCCCGGCGTGGAGGTCGCCAACCGCAGGCGGGGCGTGCTGAGCAGCGCCAGCCAGTCCAGGCCATCGTTGTCCGGCGACCGCCGGGCGGTCAGCATCAGCTGGTTGCTGGCAAATCCCTGGCATTCCTGCGCCAGACCCGCCTGCAGCAGCGCCTGCGGGTGCGCCGCGTTGGCGGAAGCAAAAACCGCGCACGGCGACCCGGCTTCGATCCGCTCGCGCAGCAGGCCGGCAGGGCCAAACTGCGCATCGACCGCCAGGCCAGTGTGCTGCCGAAAGTGCGCCACCAGCGGCAGGAAGGCGCTTCTCAGGCTTCCCGCCGCCAGCAGCGTGAGAGTGGTATTTGCCATAGGATATCGCTATAAACCGGATAATATAGCGCTATATTACCCGGTTTGCCGTCGCGTCAGTAGCGAATTTCTGCCAGCGCCCGCAGCTGCTCGGGGGTGGCTACCGGTAGGTCAAAAAAGCGCAGATAGGCAGGGATCATTTCAAACAGCATGTCGGTCCCGCGCTGGATGTGGCACTGTCGTGCCTGAGCGGCCCTCAGCAGCGGGGTGTACTCCTGAGTCATGACGACTTCCCCCACCCAGGCGCCTGGCGCCAGACGGTCAACGTCCAGCGGCAGCGGATCGCTGGCCTTCATCCCCAGCGGGGTGGCATTGACCACCAGCTCGTGTCCGGCAGGATCGGACTGCATCAGGGTGATATCGAGCTGCGAATAGTGCTGATGCAGCCGCCCGGCGAGGGCGTGCGCCACCTCGGGCCGGGTATCGTACAGGGTCAGGGCGCTGACCCCCGCCGCCGCGAGGGAGGCGGCGATAGCCGATCCCACCCCGCCGCTGCCAACCACCAGCGCCCGCGTCCCCTGCGGGTTAAACCCTTTACGACGCAGGCCCAGCACAAATCCCTCGCCATCGAACATGTCTCCGCTCAGGCTACCGTCAGCCTCGCGGCGGATGGCATTGCAGGCGCCAGCGATGGCCGCCGTCGGGCTCAGGCGCTGCACCAGTTCGCAGGTAGCGATTTTATGCGGCATCGTCACCAGCGCGCCGATGATGTTGGTCATCGTAAACAGCGGCGGAATAAACGCGGCGTAGTCCTCCGGCCTGACCCCCATCGGCACCACCTTCACGTCCACCTGCTGGTCAACGAACCACGGGTTGTAGATCATCGGCGCCTTAAAACTGGCGGTCGGATAGCCAAGGTGCGCTATCAGCCGCGTATTCCCACTAATCACCATGCCTTGCTCCTTTGCTTACTGCGATAACTCGATACGTTTGACGTCGCCGAGGATAAACAGATAGGCCACCACGCCCAGCAGCGCGGCGCCGCCGATGTAGATCAAGGCGTAGAAGAAATTGCCGAACCCGGCAACGATAAAGCCGATCACCAGCGGGGTGAGGATCCCCGCGAGGTTGGCGCAGAAGTTAAACAGGCCGCCGGTCAGGCCGCCCAGCCCCTTCGGGGCGATATCGGAGATCAGCGTCCAGCCGAGACCCACCATCCCCTGGCCAAAAAAGGCAAACGACATCACCAGGATCACCGCCAGGTCGCTCTCCAGCCAGTTGGCGGTAATGATGCAGCTGGCCATCAGCAGACCGGCGACGATCGGCAGCTTACGACCGAGGTTGGCTGACCCGGTGGCTTTCAGCAGCTTGTCGGAGAGCCAGCCGCCAAACATCACCCCACCGGCGGCGGCGACAAACGGCAGGATGGAGAAGAAGCCAACCTTCAGCCAGGGCATATGCCGCTCGGTGGCCAGCCAGGTGGGGAACCAGGTGAGAAAAAACACCAGCACGGTATTGCCGGCAAACTGGCCGATACTGGCGCCGATGATCTGCCGTTTGCTCAGCAGCTGGCGGACCAGCGGCCAGCTGAACGCCACCTGCTGGTCGGTCGGGGCGCTGAGGCCGCCGCCGTTTTCGATATGCTCGCGCTCCTGCTGGCTAAGGCGCGGATCTTCATGCGGTTCGCGGTAGCAGCGCCACCACACCAGGGCAAACAGAATGCCGACGGCGCCAACGCTGACGAACAGCACCCGCCAGCCGAAACCGTCCATGATCCAGAACAGCAGCGGCGCAAAGCAGGCCAGCCCGAGATACTCCCCCACGGTGTACACCGCCGTGGCCTTCGCCCGCTCCTGCTGTGGGAACCAGGCGCTGACCACCCGGCTGTTGACCGGAAAGCACGGCGCTTCGCTAATGCCGAGCCCGAAGCGGCACAGCAGCAGCGTCTTCAGCCCCACCGCCATGCCATGGAACAGGGTAAACAGCGACCACAGGGTCAGTGACAAAAAGTAGGTCACTTTGTTGCCAAAGCGGTCGAGAAACAATCCGCCGGGTATCTGCGCCAGAGCATAGGTCCAGGCGAAGGCGGAGAAGAGGATTCCCATGATCGCCGGGTCGATCCCCAGCTCAGCGGTGAGCTTTGGGGCGGCGATCCCCAGTACGGTGCGATCGAGATAGTTGATCATGGTGCCAATGGCCAACAGCGCAAGAATGCCGATACGCCGCCGGGAACGGCGCACGGTAACGGCTGGCTGGGCGGCAGCCGTCGGGTTAGGGCTATATGAGCTCATAGTCGGTTCCTGTCTCGGGTACAGAGGGTGTTGTTATTGTGTTTAACGCATAATGAACCATTTGATTCAGGCTAACAATACTGCATCGCCGCCAGACGGACGGCCGCATTCGCTGCGCCATAGAGCGCATAGCCAGCCCGGCGCTCGGTTAACTCAAAGAAAAAGCGGCCGGCGGTAAACGGCCGGGTGTAAAGATGCAGGAAATCTTCCCCCTGCGGATCGCGGTCATAGAGGAGCTGCTGGCGCTGAAGCTGCCCGACGTCCAGCTCGCCGCCAAAGCGCGCCAGCAGATCGTCATAATAATTGGCCGGGATCGGCAGCGTATGGCGGGCAACCTCGGCAAGCTGGTCGCAGGCGGCCGGCAGATCGCGGCAGGCAAAGGCGGCATGCTGCAGCCCCGCCCCCTGGTAGCAAGCGACGGAGCGGGCGATCTGCGTCGCCCGGCTCTGCGAAATATTCAGCGCCAGACGGATATCGCCCTGCGGGCTGCGCACCGCCAGGCTGCGCACCAGTCCATACGGGTCCGGCAGCGTCTGCTCATGCTCAAGGGAAAAACCAAACACCGTACGGAAGAACATCACCCAGTTATCGCGGCTGTCGGCCTCCATTCCCAGCGCCAGATGATCGATACCGAGATAATCCTCGCGCACCGTCACGCCATCACGCAGATGAAAATCGCGCTCGTAGATAGCCTCCCCGGCGTCGATGAGATAGATAAGGCTGCCGTCGGGGGCGCAGATCGCCGGGATCGGCGTTTCGTTCGGCCCGGCGTCGCCCTGCCAGGTGGCATACCCCAGCGCGCGGGCGCGGGCGACAAGCGACGCGCTGTGCTCGACCCGCAGCGCCATCGCGCAGAGCGATACCCCGTGGCGTTGATAAAAATGGTCGGCCCAGCTGTGCGGCTGATGGTTGATGACGATCCGCGCCCCGCCGTTGCGCCACAGCGTCACCTGTCTGGAGCGGTGGCTTCCCTCATGCTGAAAACCCAGCGCCTGCAGATGTTGCCCCAGGCGCTGCGCCTCGGCGGCGCTGGCGGCGAATTCGATAAACTCCAGCCCGTGATAGACCGGCAGCGGCGGCGGTGAAAACAGATCGGCATCGCACGTCGGGAGCCGACGGCGGGTTTGCTCCTCCAGCCACAGCAGCGAACGATAACCATCTTTGGCCGTCGCACCGTTCGGCGAGGCGCGAAAACCGTCATTGAAGATCTCCAGCGACCAGGGGCCGCGGTAGCCACAGCGGGTGATCTGCTCGGCAAACGCCTCCAGCGGCAGCTCCCCCTGTCCGGGAAAGCAGCGGAAGTGGCGGCTCCACTCCAGCAAATCCATTTTCATATACGGCGCATCGGCGAGCTGTACAAAGGTGATTTTCTCCACCGGCACCGACGGTAGCGCGTCCAGCGTGTCGCCGCGGGCCAGAATATGGAAGCTGTCGAGCACCAGGCCCAACGCCGGGCTGTCCACCCGCCGCACCCGCTCCCAGGCCTGCTGCCAGCGGTTCACATGGGTTCCCCAGGCCAGGGCCTCATAGCCGATAGCGATCCCCTCCTCTTCCGCCAGCGTGGCCAGCGCCCGCAGGTCCGCGACCTGCAATTCGCTATCCGCCGAGCAGTCCGGCTGCACATTGCTGCACAGCAGCAGCGTCTCGCAGCCCAGCTCGTGCATCAGAGCAAATTTGCGCCGAGCGCGGGCCATATTCGCCGCAAACTGCGCCCGACTGGCGCCTTCAAAATCGCGAAAGGGTTGAAAAAGCGTGATTTTTAACCCTAAATCGGCGGCAAGCTGGCGGATTTCCGCCGGCGTCCCCGTATAATAGAGCAGATCGTTCTCGAAAATTTCCACCCCCTGATACCCCGCCGCCGCAATAGCGTGCAGCTTCTCAGGCAGGGTGCCGGAAATCGAAACGGTGGCGATAGAGCGCAGCATAAGGTCCTCGGGTCAACAGCTGACGTAAGCCTTGAATATGTATCATTTGGTTCATTTGCGCCATACCAGGTTGCTAAATTGTGATCATTATGTGTATTTTTTGTCACCCAAGAAAAAGGAGTTGCCATGACCGTCGTTGCCCATGATGAAGCACAATCCCTGAAGGCGCGGATTTTCAGCGCCGCTATCGCTGTCTTTGCTGAACACGGGCTGTCAGGCGCCCGCATGGAGCAGATCGCCACCGAGGCGCAGACCACCAAACGCATGGTGGTTTACTACTTCAAAAGCAAAGAACAGCTCTATCAGGAGGTGCTGCAGCATGTGTATGCGCGGATCCGCGAAACCGAGCAGCAGCTGGGGCTGGAGAATGTGCCGCCGGTGGAGGCGCTGGTGCGGCTGGTGCGCTGGAGCGTGCGCTATCACGCCACCCATGCGGACTATATGCGCGTCATTTGCATGGAGAATATGCAGCGCGGCAAGTGGTTAAAAAGCTCGGGTGAACTGAAGCCGCTGAATCGTACCGCCCTGTCGATTCTGGAAGACATTTTACTGCGCGGCCAGCAGCAGGGCGTCTTTCAGGCGGGGCTCGACACGCGCGATGTCCACCGGTTAATCAGCAGCTTCAGCTTTTATCAGGTGTCGAACTTCTACACCTTCAGCAGCCTGTATCTTGACGATCCGCTACCCGCCATCGACGATGAAGCGATGGTGGCTCACCATTGTGACATTGCCGTCAGGGCGGTGATCCGCTTCGTGATTTCCTGACCCGCCGGCGCAAGGGATCAGTGCCCGGAAAGCGCATGAATGACTTTCTCCATAGCCTCCACGGTGAGCGGCGAACGCTGGATTTTGCGGTTCGCCAGCGAGGTGCGCAGCACACCGGCAATGACAATGTGTTTCGGCTCCTGACCCAGATCACGCATTTCCAGCACGACTTTACCCACCACGCGGCACATTTCCTGGTACAGGTCGTCGTCTTTCGCTTTATTTCCCATAGAATTTAGCTCGTATTTTATCATTATCAATCAAATCATTATTGATAGATTTCCCGCACAACGCAAACCATCGCCACTTTAAAGGTTCAATGACGCATTTTACCGGCTCATGATGGCGAAATAATCCATTTCTTTTACTCTTTTTCATAGCCGGTGACGAAAAAGTGTGTTGCGTAGATTTTTGCATAACGTGCCGGTTTTGTTACGCGTTTTGTCCATAATTTGAAACGAGGTTTTTATTTTCCTTTTTGATTTCGGCAGCGTATAATGCGCTTCGATTCTTTCTTGAATGGTTTCAGCGCATTGGACTGCATGATAAAACGCATAACACCTTGCCACATTTCATGGGCTGAACCGCCAGCACACATTCTTCTGCACGCTTCAGGGTTGTCACCTATCCTTAGGGCGTGGCTTAGCAACTTTCGTAATACAGGTTTGGCTCCCCGGCAGTGCGCCCGCGGAGCGAGAATTCCATATCCTTCACAACTTAAAGACTAAAACTGTCATGAAAAAGACCAAAATTGTTTGCACCATCGGTCCGAAAACCGAATCTGAAGAGATGCTGACCAAAATGCTGGAAGCCGGCATGAATGTGATGCGTCTGAACTTCTCCCACGGTGACTATGCGGAACACGGTCAGCGCATCCAGAACCTGCGCAATGTGATGAGCAAAACCGGTAAGAAAGCCGCTATTCTGCTGGACACTAAAGGGCCGGAAATTCGTACCATCAAGCTGGAAGGCGGCAACGACGTCTCCCTGAAAGCAGGCCAGACCTTCACCTTCACTACCGATAAATCCGTCATCGGCAACAACGAAATCGTTGCGGTAACCTATGAAGGCTTCACCTCCGACCTCGCCGTCGGCAACACCGTCCTGGTGGACGATGGCCTGATCGGTATGGAAGTCACGGCTATCGAAGGCAACAAAGTTATCTGTAAAGTGCTGAACAATGGCGACCTCGGCGAGAACAAAGGCGTTAACCTGCCGGGCGTCTCCATCGCCCTGCCGGCGCTGGCTGAGAAAGACAAACAGGATCTGATCTTCGGTTGCGAACAGGGCGTGGACTTCGTCGCGGCCTCCTTCATCCGTAAACGTTCCGACGTCGTCGAGATCCGTGAGCACCTGAAAGCCCACGGCGGTGAAAACATCCAGATCATCTCCAAAATCGAAAACCAGGAAGGCCTGAACAACTTCGACGAAATCCTCGAAGCGTCTGACGGCATCATGGTTGCGCGTGGCGACATGGGCGTGGAGATCCCGGTTGAAGAAGTTATCTTCGCCCAGAAAATGATCATCGAAAAATGTATCCGCGCGCGTAAAGTGGTTATCACCGCCACCCAGATGCTGGACTCCATGATCAAGAACCCGCGTCCGACCCGCGCTGAAGCCGGCGACGTGGCTAACGCCATCCTCGACGGCACCGATGCGGTGATGCTGTCCGGCGAATCCGCGAAAGGTAAATACCCGCTGGAAGCGGTCACCATCATGGCGACCATTTGCGAACGTACCGACCGCGTGATGACCAGCCGTCTGGACTTCAACAACGACAACCGTAAACTGCGCATCACCGAAGCGGTGTGCCGCGGCGCGGTAGAAACCGCTGAGAAACTGGAAGCGCCGCTGATCGTGGTCGCCACCCAGGGCGGTAAATCCGCACGCGCTGTGCGCAAATACTTCCCGGATGCCACCATCCTGGCACTGACCACCAACGAAACCACCGCTCGTCAGCTGGTGCTGAGCAAAGGCGTGGTACCGCAGCTGGTGGAAGAGATTGCCTCTACCGATGATTTCTATCATCTGGGCAAAGACCTGGCGCTGAAGAGCGGCCTCGCGCGTAAAGGCGACGTAGTGGTGATGGTTTCCGGCGCATTAGTGCCGAGCGGCACGACTAATACCGCTTCCGTACACGTGCTGTAATAATTTACAGGTTAATTGGTTTTTTTTAATAAAGCGCCTCGCGGGGCGCTTTTTTTTATTCATTGATTAGCTCTTCCTATTAAAAATGCAAATCGGAATTTACTATTTAATAAGGGATTATCTAAGATGAATCCGATGGAAGCGCGCTGTTTTCACTCGCCTTTTTCAGCGATTCTGAGCAATTCGATGCTTCTTTGAGCGAACGATCAAAAATAAGTGCGTTCAGGTAAAAAAAATATTCTCATCCCAAAAAACTTTGTGTAATACTTGTAACGCTACATGGAGATTAACTCAATCTAGAGGGTATTAATAATGAATCGTACTAAACTGGTACTGGGCGCGGTAATCCTGGGTTCTACTCTGCTGGCTGGTTGCTCCAGCAATGCTAAAATCGATCAGCTGTCTTCTGACGTTCAGACTCTGAACGCTAAAGTTGACCAGCTGAGCAACGACGTGAACGCAATGCGTTCCGACGTTCAGGCTGCTAAAGACGACGCAGCTCGCGCTAACCAGCGTCTGGACAACCAGGCTCACTCTTACCGTAAGTAAGAGTTCTGGTAATAAAAATGGCGCACTCTGTGCGCCATTTTTTTTGCCCTCAGCATGAGGGCTATTGGGTAAGCAGACCGTTGTCAGACGAACTATTCTGCGCCGACAGCGACGTCGCCGCGCTACCTGCCCCCGCCGACACCACCACCGGATACCCCGCCCTTCTCGACATCGCTTTTTTCAACTGCAGGTCATCCACTGCTTTATCCTCTGCGAAGG
Source organism: Klebsiella sp. HMSC16A12 (assembly GCF_001808265.1). Lineage (NCBI taxonomy): Bacteria > Pseudomonadati > Pseudomonadota > Gammaproteobacteria > Enterobacterales > Enterobacteriaceae > Klebsiella > Klebsiella sp. HMSC16A12. Next base: position 141,465 of record NZ_KV792609.1, on the reverse strand, counting down.
CGTGAAACGCCGCTGGCAGCGTGTAAGCGATGGTCCGGGTGTTTTCCCCTTCGGTCTGCGAAAGCGGCCTGTGGACTTCGACATAGCGTTTACCATCCGGCTCGACGGCAAACTTCACCGGCTGATTGATAATCCGTACCGGCGTCCCGGTTTTCACCTGGCTGAACAGCGCTTTGATGTCATCAGCGTTCATCCGCATACAGCCCGAGCTGACGCGCAGACCAACGCTGTCTGGGGCGTTAGTTCCGTGGATGAGATATTCACCGTTACCGTAGGCCAGACGCAGCGCATAGCGGCCCAGGGGATTGTTCGGTCCGGCCGGGACCACCGCTGGCAGCGTCACTCCTTTCTCCAGCGAGCGCGCGCGGATGCCGGCGGTAGGCGTCCAGGTAGGGTTAGGGATCTTCTGCCCCACGCGGGTGATCATCTCCGGCGTTTCCAGACCTAACTGGCCAATGCCCAGCGGATAGACCTGCACCTGATTCTCTCCCGGCGGGAAGTAATACAGCCGCAGTTCGGCGAGGTTGACGACAATGCCCTCCCTCGGCACGTCGGGCAGCAGCATCTGAGAAGGGATAAGGACCTGAGTGCCGGGCTTCGGCTGCACCGGCGCAATCGTATCGTTGGCTTCGAGGATCAGCATCGCCGCGGTATCGAAATGGCGCGCAATCGCCTGCAGGTTGCGATCTCCCTCCTGGACCGTCCAGTACTGATTCTGACCAATCAGCCGACTGTTGGCGGGAGGAAGCGGATAATCAACGGCCCAGGCGGCCGTGGAGGCGCCAAGGGCGCTGAGAAGGGCTAAGGTGATCATCGTTTTGCGTTTCATACTGAGATTCCTTCTTTCGCTGATAAAACGCCAGGAGACTGAACGGCGGCAGGGTCAGCGCCCTGCCGGACGTAACAGAATGAAATCTACCTGTTTATTCTAGCTAATATTTGCCGCTTTCGCGCGTATCGCGCGGATCATGGCTTCGAGGCCTTGCGAGCGGGAGGGGGTGAGATGCTGGGTGAGCGCCATTTTTTCAAACCACGGACGCACGTCGAACTCGGTGATGTCCTGAGCGGTCATCCGGTCATAGAGGATAAACACCACCGCTATCAGACCCTTGACGATCGCCGCATCGCTATCGCCGCGCAGGGTGATCACGCCTGTGGGATCCTGGTCCATCACGATCCAGACCTGGCTTTGACAGCCCTGAATAATGTTCTGCACGCTATGTTCTTCCGGGCTTAGCGGCGCCAGACGCTGGCCAAGCTCGATGATATAGAGATACTTCTCTTCCCAGTTGGCGCAACGGCTAAAGTTACGCAACAGTTTGTCTTTGTCCGGTAGTGCCGCCATTGTCCCGTCCTTTACCCTAACAGTTTGCGGATCCGCTGGAGGCCGGCCACCAGGCGGTCCACCTCTTCCGTGGTATTGTACATCGCCAGCGATGCCCGACACATAGCCGGTACCTGATACCGGGCCATCAACGGCATCGCGCAGTGGTGTCCGGTCCGCACGGCGATCCCGTAGTTATCGAGGAAGCTGCCGACGTCATAGGCGTGATGCTGACCGAGGTTGAAAGCAATTACCCCTTTACGCTGCGCCGGGCCGTAAAGGATCAGATCCGGTACCGCGCGCAGGGCATCGAGCGCGTAGCGCATCAGCGTCTGCTCATACTCGGCAATCTGCGTTAGTCCCAGCTGGCTGACGTAGGTCAGCGCCGCGCCGAGGCCAATGATCCCCCCGGTATTCGGCGTGCCGGCCTCAAAGCGCCACGGCGCCTGATTCCAGGTGGTGCCCTCCGTCAGGCTGACGGTGGCGATCATCGACCCGCCCCCTTCCCAAGGCGCCATCGTCTGCAGCAGCTCGGACCGGGCGTAGAGCACGCCGATCCCGGTCGGCCCATACAGCTTGTGGGCGGAGAAAACATAAAAATCGCAGCCCAGCGCCTGGACGTCTACCGGGTGGTGCATCACCGCCTGGGCGCCATCCACCAGCACTTTCGCGCCATGCTGATGCGCAAGAGCAATCAGCGCCGCCAGCGGGTTTTCCGTCCCCAGCACGTTGGAGACCTCGGTTATCGCCAGCAGGCGGGTGCGCGGGTCAAACAGTCCCGGGACAACATCCAGTTGCAGCGTACCGTCCGGGTTCAGGGGGATCACCCGCAGCTCAGCCCCGACGCGGGCGCACAGCATCTGCCACGGCACAATATTGGCGTGGTGCTCCATTTCGCTGATGATGATGTTATCCCCGGCGCCGACGTTGGCGTTTCCCCAGCTGTTGGCCACCAGGTTGATACCCTCGGTGGTGCCGCGGACGAACACCACTTCCTCCGCCGATCCGGCGTTAAGGAAGGTGGCCGCCTGCTGACGCACGGCTTCCATCCGCGCGGTGGCTTCCGCGCTGAGGGTATGGATGCCGCGGTGCACCGCCGCGTAGCCGTGGCGATAGAATTCCGCTTCGGCGCCGATCACTGCCTCCGGCTTCTGGGCGCTGGCGGCGCTGTCGAGATAGACCAGCGGCTGACCGTTGACCTCCCGGTTCAGTACTGGAAAATCGGCGCGAACCTGTTCTACTGAAAATGTCATACTGTGCCTCCCGGCAAACGCTGTCCAATACGCGCCAGCACCTGCTCTCTGAGCGCGTCGCTGCGGATAGCCTCGGTGAGCTCGGCGGCAAAGGCGTAGAGGATCATCTGCTGCGCCGCCTGCTGTTCGATACCGCGCGAGCGCAGATAGAACAGCTGCTCTTCGTCAATGCGCCCCACCGTCGCCCCGTGGCTGCATTTCACGTCATCGGCGTAAATTTCCAGCTGCGGTTTGGTGTCGACCTCCGCCAGCCGCCCGAGCAGCAGATTATTGTTGGTCATCTGGCCGTCGGTTTTCAGCGCGAGCGGCGCGACGTTGATCAGCCCGTTAAACACCGCCCGCCCCTTATCGCTGACGATGGTTTTGTGCAGCTGGCGGCTGGTGCAGTAGCCGACCTGATGGTCGAGCCAGGTGCGGCTATCGCAGACCTCATTTTTCACCGGCATCGCCAGCGAATTGAGGCGCAGGTTGCTGTTTTCGCCGCCCAGGCGGGTGCTGGTCTGGTGACGCAGCACCTGGCCACCAAGCAGGAAACTGCTGCTGAAGGCCGAGGCGTCGCGGCCCAGCAGCAGGTCGTTATGGGCGAAGTGATAGCTGCGGGCATTCTCAAATGCCAGCTTGATATGCTCGAGGTGCGCGTTATCGGCCACCGTCATGGTCAATCGCCCGCCGGTGAAATGCGGCTGCTCATTGAGGCTCAGGTAATGCTCGACAATCGTCGCCTCCGCCCCGCTCTCCAGCGCCAGGTGATGGCGATAGTGGGCGGTATTCAGCGCATCGCCGGCCAGGCCACTGGTGATATGCATCAGCAGCAGCGGTTTATCCAGGCGGCGGTTGCGCGGCACGCGAATGCGGGTCACCGTCTGGGCCAGGCTTTCGGTCAGATGGAGAAACACCTCCGGCTGCAGGGCATCCGGCAGATGCTGGCGCTGATTATCGACACTGACCTCCACGCCGCTGGCGGCAAGATCGTCGCTCAGCTGAGGATGATAGCGGCCATCGATAAACACCAGCCGCCAGGCGTCCAGCGGCAGCGCCAGCGCATCACGCTGTTCAGCGCTGAGAGAGGCCCCCTCATCGGCGACAAAGCGACCGTTAAGTAGGGCATCCAGCGGAGTGTATTTCCAGTCCTCGTGCTTGCGCGTCGGCAGCCCAAGGCGCAGCAGCTGCTGCAGATGCTGACTGGCCTCCGGGGTACGCGGGCCGCCCTGCGCTTCAAACAGATGGTGCCACTGCTGCAGCGCGTTACTGCTGTTCGGTAAGCCAGCCATAGCCCTGCTCCTCCAGCTGTTTGACCAGAGAGAAATCGCCCGACTTCACAATCCGCCCCTGATACAGCACATGGACATAGTCCGGCTTGATATAGTCAAGGATGCGCTGATAGTGGGTGACAATGATAAAGGCGCGTTTGCCGTCGCGCAGGGCATTAACTCCCTGGGAGACGATTTTCAGGGCATCGATATCCAACCCCGAATCCGATTCATCGAGAATGCACAGCTCCGGCTCAAGCACCGCCATTTGCAGAATATCGTTACGCTTTTTCTCACCGCCGGAGAAGCCAACGTTCACCGAGCGGGTCAGGAGATCTTCCGGCATCTGCAGCAGCTTGATCTTTTCTTCCATTAAGTCCTGGAAATCGAAACGATCCAGCGCCTCCTGGCCACGATAGTTGCGCACGGCATTCAGCGCAGTCTGCAGGAAAAACTGGTTGCTGACGCCGGGGATCTCTACCGGATACTGGAAGGCCATAAAGATACCTTCCCCGGCGCGATCTTCCGCAGCGAGTTCGAGCAGGTTTTTGCCCTTAAATTCGACGCGACCGCCAGTCACCTCATAATCTTCACGCCCGGCCAGGGTGGCCGAAAGCGTACTTTTGCCTGAGCCGTTCGGCCCCATAATGGCGTGGACCTCTCCCGGGCGCACCTCTAGGTTCAGCCCGCGCAGGATCGCTTTATCTTCGACGGCGACGTGTAAATCTTGAATACTTAACATCTTTTTTCCTTAATTATCAGCCGACGCTATGTTCAAGGCTAATGGCCAGCAATTTTTGCGCCTCTACAGCGAACTCCAGCGGCAGCTCGGAGAAGACGTCTTTACAGAAACCGTTGACAATCATCGAGATGGCATCGTCTTCGCTGATCCCGCGCTGCAGGCAGTAGAACAATTGATCTTCGCCAATCCGCGAGGTGGTCGCCTCGTGCTCCAGCTGGGCGCTGTTGTTGCGGCATTCAACATACGGGAAGGTATGCGCCCCGCAGTCCGGGCCGATCAGCATCGAATCGCACTGGGTATAGTTGCGGGCGTTGGTGGCGGTCGGCATGATTTTGACCAGCCCGCGATAGCTGTTCTGGCTGTGTCCAGCGGAGATCCCTTTCGAGATAATGGTCGAGCGGGTGTTCTTGCCGATATGGATCATTTTGGTGCCGGTGTCCGCCTGCTGATGGCCGCTGGTCAGCGCCACCGAAAAGAATTCGCCGATCGAGTTATCGCCGCGCAGGATGCAGCTGGGGTATTTCCAGGTGATGGCCGAGCCGGTTTCCGACTGGGTCCATGACATTTTGCTGTTCTCCCCTTCGCACAGGGCGCGCTTGGTGACGAAGTTGAGGATCCCGCCGGTGTTGTTATCGCCGGGGAACCAGTTCTGCACCGTGGAGTATTTCACTTCCGCGTCTTTATGGATGATGACTTCAACGACCGCGGCATGCAGCTGATAGCTGTCGCGCACCGGCGCCGAGCAGCCTTCAATATAGCTGACGTAGCTGCCTTCATCGGCCACCAGAATGGTGCGTTCAAACTGCCCGGTCTTTTCGGCGTTGATGCGGAAATAGGTCGACAGCTCCATCGGGCAGCGGACGCCCTTCGGCACATAGATAAAGGTGCCGTCCGAAGCCACCGCGGCGTTCAGCGCGGCAAAGAAGTTGTCATTCCCCGGCACTACGGTGCCCAGATACTTTTTCACCAGTTCCGGATGGTCGTGGATCGCCTCGCCGAAAGAACAGAAGATGATCCCCTGCTCGGCCAGCTTTTCTCGGTAGGTGGTCGCCACCGACACCGAGTCAAATATCGCGTCCACCGCCACCTCGCGCCCTTCGCGTACCGGCACGCCAAGCTGGTTAAAGGCTTCTTCCACCTCGCTGGTCAGAAAGGTATTGGCCCCGGTCTGCTGCACCGCGCCAGGCTCGGAGGCGCAGGTCTCATCGCAGTTGCCGCAGGAGGGCGCGGAATAGTAGCTGGAATCCTGATAATTCAGCTTATCGTAATGCGCTTTCAGCCAGTGCGGCTCCTCCATTTCCAGCCACGCCCGGTAGGCATTCAGACGAAACTCCAACATCCACTGCGGCTCATTGCGGCGAGCCGAGATAGCCCGAACGACTTCTTCATTAATGCCTTTGGCCAGCTCATCGGTTTGCAGGCGAGTAAAAAAGCCCTCTTTGTAGTTGAGCGGGCCGCCGGTCCAGGTTTTGACATCGTCAGTTGCTTCAGTATTACGCGACATAGTTACTCCGCCTGCACCCCAAAACTTTCGCCGCAGCCGCACTCATGCTGCGCTTTCGGGTTATGAAATTTAAAGATTTCATTTAAACCTTCCCGGACATAATCCAGCTCGGTGCCGTCGATGAACGGCATCGCCTGCAGCGGCGCAAACAGCTTCGCCCCGTCAGATTCAAAGAGCAGATCGTCGGGCGCCGGCTCGGCAATCATTTCGAGCACATAGCCAAAACCAGCGCAGCCGCTGGTTTTAATGCCCAGCCGCAGCCCTTTCTTATCCGGCTGCTTGCGCATCAGATCGCGGATATGCGCGGCAGCGGCCGGCGTCATGGTCAGTCCCTGCCAGCTGAAATCGGCGGGATTAAAAGTTCCTGCTTGTACTTCCATCGATAGACCTCCAGGTTGGCGCCATCAAGGCATACCGCCATGTTAGTGATAATGATTATCACTTCAACCCTTCTGCAGCAGGGGTATTGCCTCATTTAGTGCTTTTTATAAGCATAGACCCTCGCCCGGGGATTATCAGGGCGTGCAAAGAGAACTTAATCGATTGATTTATAATATGTTATTTTGAAATCATTCTATCTCCGCACGCAATGGCAAAGATGTATCGAAAATACCGATTTATGCAATAGCGGCAGACCACCTTGCTGGTTATCCTTTGCAGGCGAGCATAAAGTGACAACGTAACAGAAAGACCATGCCAGCGCGGGGCGCGGCCCCGGCCATGCGCTAGAAAAAAGCGGGTAGTGAAAGCGCCCGCCGGTAACGCTTCAGGAAAGGAATAAGCGCCGCTCGCCTGGCCGCGTTCGGGAAATAAAAACCAAAATAAAACGGGCAAACGGGGCTGCCAGGCGGGATACCGGCTGGCTAGGTGCCTTTACTCACCAGCCGGGCGGCCTGGACAAAGACCTCATCCTCTACCCCGTCCCCCTTCTGTCTGCCCAGCCTCACCAGTTCATCCACGATACTCCCCTGATTAATCTGCTTTTGGGTCGCCACTAAGCTAATGACCGCCGCGCCGATGGCCATGCCAATCAATGCCGTTTGTTCATCTTTATCTTTCATGGTGTCGCTCCGTCTGTCCTCCTCAGAAAGGCTAGCAAAAGATACCATCTGCTCAATTTCAAATTCACCTTCTTTACGTCTGACGCAAAGCCTGCGGCAGGGCACCTGGCAGGAGAAAAACAAACTAAGCGGCTGATTGCAATGGCATAACACTAATGAACAATTAACAGACTTGTGAGCCTTGAAATTATTTTTTAGACTCATTGGTCTGTTAATTATCAATTGCGTAAAATCTTATGCCTAATTCGACCTTATTTTTCATCACCCTTTGTCTCTCTCGCGTCCTGGTGACCTTCTTCTTCTGGATGGCAGGCATCTACGGCGTCTTTCATTTCGCGGAGATCGTTCAGGAGATGGTGACCGTCGGCCTGCCGTGGCCGGTCTTGTTCGCGGCGGGCACGATTTTTTGCCAGCTGGCGGGTTCGGCGCTGATCGTTTTTAATCCTGCCGGCTACGGCTGGATTGGATCGGTGATGCTGATTGTGTTTACATTACTCACTATTCCGCTGGGACACGCCTTCTGGGCCTTCAGTGAACCCCGGCGCACTGAGGAATTCCATATTGCGCTTGAACACATTACCGTGGTCGGAGGATTAATTATGAGCGCGCTGTTTGCAGGCTATCGGCGATGAGCGAAACCCCTCGTCAGAAAGGTCGGCCAAAAGATCCATTGAAAACGCAGGCGATACTTCAGGCCGCCCGTAAGCTGTTTCTGGAACAGGGCCTGGAGGTGACAACGGCCGAAATCGCCCGCGTAGCCGGGGTGGCGAAAGCCACCCTGTATGCCAATTTCAGCGATAAAGAACATCTGATAGAGGCGGTCTTACGCCAGGAATCGGATCTCACCATCAGCGACCATGATTTCGCCCAGCGCCATCATCTGCCGCTGATCGAGGTGCTGACGGCGTTTGGCTATCGCTTTGTCCGCTTTATCAACCAGCGGGAACTGACCGGCTGGGACCGACTGATCGCCTCGGCTGCCGTGCGTCACCCCGATCTCCCCGGCCGCTTTTACGCCGCCGGGCCGGGGCGCGCGCAGCAGATGCTGGAAGCGATCATCGCCGAGGCGATCGAAGCCGGTACTTTACGAGCCTGCGATCCGCAGGAGGCTGCCGACGAACTGGCCGGTTTATGGCTGGGAATGACCAGCCTGGCGATAAAACTTGGCGCAAGACCTCCGCTGTCCGACGACGAAATCAAACAGCGGGTTGAGCGCGCCCTGGACGTCTTTCTGCGCGCGTATTCCCTGGCGCCGGGCTGATCCCTCCTTCCCCTTTTCAGTGCTGTGGCCTGGCGTAAGGCTGATTTATTGTGCCCAATCCGCGCCCGGCGCAAAAAATAATGTCCTTACCGGTTAGCATTAAAAGAAAATAACAACCACAGAGTGCAACGCAGATTATTCCATGAGGGAATAGTGGGAATGCTAATATTTCATTTCCTCGCCGGTTTTTAGAGGCCTATAGTTTTTTTACCTGCAGAACATCCACTAAGGTTAAAAAACATAAGGACATAATAATGATTGTTTCAGCCCCCAGCGATTATCGCGAAGCCGCTCGTCGTCGTCTGCCCCGCTTCCTTTTCGATTATATTGACGGTGGCGCGGTGGCGGAAAACACCATGAACGCCAACGCCGCCGAGCTTGCCTCGGTAGCTCTTCGCCAGCGCGTACTGTGCGGGGCCGGCGAACCGACGCTGGCGACCACGATCCTTGATGCCCCATGGGCGATGCCCGTGGCGCTGGGGCCCGTCGGCGCCACCGGGATGTACGCCCGCCGCGGCGAAGTCCAGGCGGCCCGCGCCGCCTCCCGCGCCGGGATCCCGTACACCTTATCCACCGTGTCGGTCTGCTCGATTGAAGAGGTGGCGAGCCACGCCAGCGGCGCGCTCTGGTCCCAGCTGTACGTACTGAAAGATCGCGGCTATATGCGTAACGCGCTGGAGCGCGCCTGGGCCGCTGGCATGAAAACCCTGGTATTTACCGTCGATATGCCAATCCCCGGCTCGCGGTATCGCGATAACCGCTCAGGGATGTCCGGGCCGCACGCCACCCTGCGACAATATCTCCAGGCTTGCACCCATCCGCGCTGGGCGATGAACGTCGGGCTGGCGGGCAGACCCCTGTCGTTTGGTAATATCGAAGCCTACACCGGCCACAAAATGACCATGGACGACTATATGGGGTTCATCAGCAACAACTTCGACCCGTCCATCGCCTGGCACGATCTGGAGTGGATCCGCGACAGCTGGCAAGGGAAATTAATCATCAAAGGGATCCTCGATGCCGACGATGCGCGCAATGCCGTGCGGCTGGGCGCCGATGGTATTGTGGTGTCGAATCATGGCGGCAGACAGCTCGATGGCGCCATCCCCACCGCCCGGGCGCTACCCAGGGTGGTGGATGCGGTCGGCGACGATCTAACAGTGCTTGCCGATTCCGGGGTGCGCTCCGGCGTGGACGTTATACGTCTGCTGGCCCTCGGCGCGAAAGGCGTGCTGCTCGGTCGGGCCTATATTTATGCCCTGGCCGCGGCGGGCGAAGCGGGCGTGGCGCATCTGCTGCGCTTATTTGCCGAGGATATGAAGGTTACCATGACCCTCACCGGCGCGACCTCGCCATCGGCCATCAGCCTCGATTGCCTTGATCGCCTCGAACAGGATCAACACCGCACTCATGCGGTGCCGGTATCCTTACCCGCCTGACGCTGCCCGGGACCTGGCCTGGCCATGTGCCTCGCCCAGGTCCGGCAAAGTGGAATTACCTCTGAAGGTGCAACTCTGTCTGCTGTACCGTGTTCTCCGGGCGGATGCGGAACCAGATCGCGTACATGGCCGGCAGGAAGATAAGGGTCATGATGGTTCCCCCCAGCGTCCCGCCAATTAGCGTATAGGCGAGCGTTCCCCAGAAGACCGAATGAGTGAGCGGAATGAACGCCAGGATCGCCGCCAGCGCGGTCAGCAGAACCGGGCGGGCGCGCTGCACCGTCGCCTCCACCACCGCGTGGAACGGATCGAGCCCCGCCTGTTGGTTATGATGGATTTGGCCAATCAGGATCAGCGTATTGCGCATCAGGATCCCCGACAGGGCGATCAGGCCCACCAGGGCATTGATGCCAAACGGCTGATTGAACAGCAGCAGCGTCGGGACCACGCCAATCAGCCCCAGCGGCGCGGTCAGGAAAACCATGACCATCGCCGACAGCGAACGCACCTGCAGGATAATGATCAGCAGCGTGAGGGCGATCATTATCGGAAATAACGGCACCATCGCCCGGGTGGCCTTGCCGGATTCCTCAATCGACCCCGCCGTCTCGATGCGATAGCCAGGCGGCAGCGAGTCGATAATGGGCTGCAGCGGCTTCATCAGCGCGGTGGAGACATCCGGCGGCTGCAGGTTCTCCGCAACATCTCCGCGGACGGTGATGGTCGGCGTGCGGTCGCGACGGCGAAGCAGCGGGTCCTCCATCCTGATCGACACGTCGCCAATCTGTGACAAGGGAACCCGCTGCCCGCCGCTGCCCACCAGGGTGAAGTCGGCGATTTTCGCCGGATCCAGACGGATGTCGCCCGCCGCGCGGCCGATCACCTGCACGGCGCGAATATCTTCCCGGACGGTGGTGATCGGGATCCCTGACAGCAGGAACTGCAGCTGCTGGGCGACGGACTGGGAGCTGAGTCCGCTCGCCTGCAGCCGGTCCTGATTGAGGCTGAAATGCATCACCGGTACCCGCGAACCCCAGTCGGTATTGACGGTGCGCATCAGCGGACTGGCCTGCAGCACCGATTTAACCCGCTCGGCGATGTCGAGCAGAGCGTGCGGATCGGGCCCCATCACCCGCCAGGCGACCGGATAAGGCGAATAAGGGCCAAACACCAGCTGAGTGACGCGCACCCGCGCCTCCGGCGCCAGGCCATTGGCCACCGCCTCCCGCAGCCGCCGCTTGAGCGCCTCGCGGGCACCCTGCCCGTCGGTCAACACCACCAGTTTGGCGAAGGAGGGATCGGGCAATTCCGGAGCCATCGCCAGGTAAAAGCGCGGCGCGCCCTGGCCGATATAGCTGGTGACAATCTTCGCCTCCGGCTGCCGCTGCAGCCAGTGCTCAATTTTCGCCGCCGCGGCGCTGGTCTGGCTAATCGACGACCCGTAAGGCAGCTGCACTTCAACCAGCACTTCCGGACGATCGGAGGTGGGGAAAAACTGCTTTTTCACCACGCTCATGCCCAGGATCGCCACGATAAACAGCGCCACCACCCCGGCGGCCACGCGCCATTTGTGAGCAATAACCCGGGTCAGCAGCCGACGGAAGCGCTGATAGCGCGGGGTGTCATACAGCGCGGCGTGGCCGGCCGCCGCGGGCTTTCTGTCCGGCAACAGGTGCACCCCCAGCCAGGGGGTAAAAATCACCGCCACCATCCAGGAGGCAATCAGCGCGATACCGACGATCCAGAACACATTGCTGGCGTACTCCCCGGCGGTGGACTGCGCAAATCCATTAGGCATAAAGCCCACGGCCGTCACCAGGGTACCGGCCAGCATGGGCGCGGCGGTATGGCTCCAGGCATAGGCCGAGGCTTTGAGGCGGTCATACCCCTCCTCCATTTTTACCACCATCATTTCGATGGCAATAATGGCATCATCCACCAGCAGCCCCAGGGCGAGGATCAGCGAGCCGAGAGTGATGCGGTCGAAGTTTTTGCCGGTCGCCTCCATCACCACAAACACCACGGCGAGGGTTAAAGGCACCGCCGCCGCGACCACCACGCCCACGCGCCACCCCATGCTGACAAAGCACACCGCCATCACCACCAGCAGGGCGACAAAGAATTTGATCATGAACTCATCGACCGCGGCGCTGATATTCACCGACTGATCGGTCACCTTGGTCAACGACATGCCGAGCGGCAGGTTCTGATTGATGCTGGCCGTTTCGGCATCCAGCGCTTTTCCCAGCGCCAGACCATTCCAGCCCTCGCGCATCACCACCCCCAGCAGCAGCGCCGGTTCGCCCTGATGGCGGATCAGGAAGGTGGCGGGATCTTCGTACCCCCGCTCAACCGTGGCGACATCGGCCAGTTTCAGCGTTCTGCCCCCGGCAATAATCGGCGTGTCGCGGATCTGCTGCAGGCGGTCAAACGCCCCATCGAGGCGGATAAAGATCTGCCCGCCCCGGGTCTCGATAGCCCCGGCGGCGGTCAGCACATTCTGGCTGTTCAGCGCGGCAAAAATCGCCTCTGGCGAAAGGCCCAGGGTGGCGAGACGATCATGAGAAAACGAGAGATAAATGCGCTCCGCCTGTTCGCCGAGGATATTCACTTTTTTCACCCCGGATACATGCAGCAGCTGCTGGCGCAGGGCTTCAGCGTCACGCACCAGCTGCCGCGGCGGCTCTCCCCGCGCTTTCAGAGCAAAGAGGGCAAAGGTGACATCGGCGAATTCGTCATTCATCATCGGGCCGGAGACGTCGGCAGGCAGGTTTTTCGCCTCATCCCCGAGCTTTTTGCGCGCCTGATAAAACTGCTCCGGCACCTCGGAAGGCGGGGTCTGATCCTGCAGCGACAGGGTGATCAACGCTATGCCAGGGCGGGTATAGGTCTCCGTGCGATCGTACCACTTTAGCTCCTGGAGTCGTTTTTCCAGCGGCTCGGCGACCTGATCCTGCATCTCCTGCGCGGTGGCGCCGGGCCAGACGGTAATGACCGTCATTTGCTTGACCGTAAAGGGCGGATCTTCCGCTCGCCCGAGTCCGAAGAACGCCACCAGCCCGGCGACGGAGATAAGGATAATCAAAAACAGGGTCACCGACCGCTCGCGGACGGCCAGCGCGGAGAGATTAAAACGCCCGGCGCTCATGGCTGGCTCCCGGCGGCATTATGCTCGCGTCGTTCCGCCAGACGCACCGCCTCGCCCTGGCGCAGAAGATGGGCGCCCAGGGCGACGATCGGCTCGCCGGGCTTCAGCGGGCCGGTCACCCGCGCGGTTTCATCATCCAGGCCGAGCACAGTTACCGGTTGCCAGGAGACGGTGGCCGGACGAGAGGCAATGCGCCAGACGCCAGGGCCGTTACCCGGATCGTAGACCGACGCCAGGGGCACCGCCAGCACCTGGCCTGGCGCCTGGTCGTTGCCGATGCGCAGGGTCACGGTAGACCCCAGCGGGGCATTCGCCAGCGCGCCGTTCAGCACATAGCGCGCTTCAAAGGTGCGGGTGGTGGCGTCAGCCGCGTCCGAAAGCAGGCGCAGGGTCGCCGTGACCGGCTGAGATTCGCTGCCATAGCGTGTCGCCAGCGCCTCGCTGCCGACCGCCGGGCGCAGCGTCTCCGGCAGTTGCACCCGCGCTTCGCGCTGCCCCGCCCGCGCCAGGCGGATCACCACCTGCCCGGCGCTGACCACCTGCCCCGGCTCAGCGAGGGTTTCCACCACCACGCCGTCAGCATCCGCCAGCAGTCCGGCATAGCCGGTGGCGTTTTGCGCCACATTGGCCTGCGCCTGGGCCGCGCTGAGGTCGGCTCTCGCCGCCTCTGCTGTCGCGTTAATCTGGTCGAATTCCGCGGCAGAGATGGCGCCGCTCGCCACCAGGCCGCGATAGCGGGCCAGATCGTTGGCCGCCTTTTTGGCTCGCGCCCGCGCGGCATCTACGGCCCTCTGTTGGGACTGCCCCTGCAAGGCTAGATCAGCCGGATCCAGGCGCAGCAGCAGCTGACCGCGCTTGACGCTCTGCCCGGTTTCCACCCGCCGTTCAAGCACTTTTCCCGCCACCCTGAAGCCGAGGTCGCTTTGGGTTCGGGCCACTACCACGCCGGTAAAGGCCCGCGAGCCGGCCTCCGCGCGCTCGACGGTCGCCACCCGGACCAGCGGCGGCCGGATGCGGGGGTCGTCATGATCGGCAGGTTCGCCGCAGCCCGCGAGGGCCAGCGGCAGGAGGCAGACGGCAAGATGGACGGCGTTGAGCCTGAGCATGGGTCACCTTAATGAAAAGACCGGATGGTGACCGCATTCTCAGACTAGTGACCAATAAAGTCAATAGTCACCAATCAGGGGGAGAGACTTCTCAGGATCAGGGAGGCAAGCAGCACCGCCGCGGTGGGCGCGGTGTCGAGATTGTATTGCAACTGCACCGGATTGATGAAAGGACACATCACCATATACACCGCCAGGGTCGCTTCATCCAGCGGGGTTTTGCGCTCGAACTCACCCGCCTGGCGGCCTTCGACAAGGATTTGACCAATCAGCTGCTGCAGATGACCGGCATACTGTTCCGTTGAAGGCCATTTATCGCGCGCCGCGACGGCGGCGATGTCGTACAGTTTGCGATCCTCGAAAAACAGTTCACTGCCGGCCTCGGTCAGCGCCCGGAACAGGCGGCGCAGTTTCTCGCTGGCGGACGGCGCATCGGCGATGGCCTCGCTGACGGCCACCATGATCTTCTCCAGCCGGCTGGCGCAAATCGCCTCGCCAATCGCCTGCTTGGAGTCAAAGAATTTATAGATATAGGCTTTGGAAAAGCCTATCGCTTTGGCGAGATCGGTGACCGTCGTTTTCTCATAGCCATAGCGACTAAAGTGCGCCATGGCCGCGTCAAGAATCTGGTCCCGAACGCTGTGGTCATGGGGACCACGGCTTGCAGGGGTGGGGGTATTTTTCGTCATCCGTTTAGCTTAATGCGATCGTTATCGTTTGACAACGAGTGACGTTATTATGATTTGGTCACAATAACGCCCCGGTTTGCGATCCGCTTCGCCGCGTCACGCCTCGGAGTTTATCGCGCCGGCGGGCAGACAACCCAGGCCTTGCAGCGTCTGATAAACCGCGCTGTCGAGCGGGGTATGCGGTTCCGCGCCTAAAAAATCAACCAGTTTATCGTTGCGCAGGCGTACCGGTAGACGCCAGAGATAGTGCATCTCGACCATTTCGCGCAGGGTGGCGTTGAAGGGCGCCGCCATCTTCACCAGCCACCAGGGAAAGGACTTCACTACCGCCCTGCCGCCATAGCGGGCGACCACCCGCTGGATCGCCTGACTCATTTCGCTGCCGTCCGGGTCCCAGTGGCCCTGCATATGAAAGCGGGCGAACGGCTCAAGCTCGCGCCTGCGGGCGAGCAGCGCGGCGATGGTGGCGGCCACGTCGGGCAGCCAGGCCCACTGATGCCCCACGCCGATCGCCCCCGGGTAGCTAATGATGCGGGGAAGCTGACCAGGCTTGACCAGCCCCTGAGAAAACCAGTTATTTCCGGCGCGCGGGCCAAAAAAATCGCCCGCCCGAACAATCAACGCCCGGCCGCCGCGCTGCACGTAATCCTTCAGCGCCAGCTCCATCGCCACCCGGATGGCGCCTTTGCGGGTCACCGGCTGTTGTGCGGCCTCTTCAGCAATCAGCGGAAAGGCATCCGGTCCATAGTTGTAGACCGTGCCGGGCAGGACTACAAGCGCCCGCTGCCGTTCGGCAGCCTGCAGGGTGTTGCGCAGCATAGGCAGTACCTGTTGCCGCCAGTGCCGGTAGCCCGGCGGATTCACCGCATGGACGATGACGTCGCAACCGGCAGCCGCCGCCGCGACCTGGCCGCCATCCAGCGCGTCGCCGGCTATCCACTGTATGCCATCTTCGGGATCACGCATCTGGGCGCCGCGCTTCAGCGCCCGAACCTGCCAGTTGTCTGCCACCAGCCGGCGCGCCACTTCCCCGCCGATGCCCCCGCTTGCTCCCAGAATAAGTACCTTGCCGCTGCTGTTCATCCTCTTTCCCCGTTCGCTAATGGATGCTTGACAGCCTACCTGCGGCTCATATCAAATGAAATTGCATACCATCGTCGAGCGGCTATACATTTTTGTATGAATACCTCTATTCCCTGGGAGTGGTACCGAACCTTTCTCGCCGTCCTGCAGGAAGGCTCTTTATCGGGCGCATCGCGTACCCTGAACATCACTCAGCCGACGGCGGGGCGCCATATTGCCGGGCTGGAGGCCGCCCTCGGCCAGGCCTTATTTACCCGCTCGCAAACCGGCCTGCTGGCGACCGACGCGGCGCTGGCGCTGCGGGTGCACGCCGAGGCGATGGACAACACCGCCCGGGCGCTGACACGCACGGCGGCCAACTTTAGTCGCGACAGAGCCGATCTGCGTGGCGTGGTGCGGGTGGCCGCCAGCGAGGTGGTCGGCGCGGAGGTGCTGCCGCCGCTGGTTGCCCGGCTCAGGCAAGCGTGCCCGAATATCGTCATCGAACTGATGCTCTCCAATCGATTTCAGGATCTGCTTCACCGGGAGGCGGATATCGCGGTGCGGATGGTCGCCCCTCAGCAGGAGCAGCTTATCGCCCGCCGTCTCGGCAGGATTGAGCTTGGATTACATGCCACCGCCGCCTACCTGACGCGCCAGGGCCTGCCCGCGACCCTCGACGATCTGGCCAGCCACGCGCTGATTGGTTTTGATAGCGCCACCCCCCTCGTGCGCCGGGCCCTGCAGGCTTACCCTCGTTTTCAGCGTGAGGCCTTCGCGATGCGGACCGATAGCGACCTCGCCCAGTTGAGCCTGATCCGCGCCGGAGCGGGGATCGGCATCTGCCAGGCGCCTCTTGCGGATGGCATTATTCCCCTGCAGCGAGTGCTGGCGGCCGACTTTTCTCTGTATCTTGATACCTGGCTGGTAATGCATGAGGATCTGCGCCACAGCCCTGCCTGTAAGCGGGTGTTTGATTTTCTCGCCCAGGGGTTGCAGGCGTATATTCGTGGCCCACTGGCGAGCTGCCCCCCCCATCGCGCGGGCATTTCATTGCCTGCGGAAATAGTCACTCATTGACACTGTAAATATGGCATTGTATAAAACCCCGCCCCAATAATGAGTTTCATTTGCATTACTCCCATTTGCTGGTCATCCACTCGCCTGTTTACAAGGATAGCGTTTAATGAAGAAGGTCCTTTGCGCGTTAGGCTTGATGTTCACCGCCGTCAGTTCCGCGCTGGCAACAACCTACCCCCTGACGATTGACAACTGCGGCTATCAGGAGACCTTCACCCGGCCGCCGGAGCGCGTGGTCGCGCTGGGGCAAAATACGGTCGAAATTCTGCTGCTGCTCGGGCTGCAAAAGCAGGTGGTCGCCAGCGCCTTCTGGCCGACCAGCGTTTTACCGCAGCTGGCTGAGCAAAACGCGAAGATTAAAACCTTGACGGTGGAAATTCCGAGCCTGGAATCGGTGCTGGCGCAAAATCCCGATTTCGTTCCCGCCCAGTTGCCGCTGCTGCTGGGGCCGGAAAGCAAAGTCGCCAGGCGTGAAGATCTCGCTACCGTCGGCGTAAACAGCTACGTCTCACCGGGGATGTGCGCCACCAAAAAGGCCACCGGCGATATGTACGGCAGCCGGCAAAAGCTGTGGGATATGACCTGGCTGTATCAGGAAATTAGCGATTTCGCCCGCATTTTCAACGTCGAAGATCGTGGTCAGGCGCTGATTGCCGATTTCAAAAAACGTGAAGCCGACCTGCGCCACGAATTTGGTAAAAACAAAAAGGATCTCTCCTTCGTCTTCTGGTTCTCCAGCGCCTCACCTTCGGCCGATGCCTATGTTGGCGGCAAAAACAGCGCCTCCGGATTTATCGCCAGCGTGCTGGGCGGACATAATGCGATTACCTCCGAGACCGAGTGGCCCACGGTGAGCTGGGAGAGCATTATTGCCGCCAACCCGGATGTGATCGTGGTCGCCAGTCTGGACCGTAACCGCTGGGCGCTGGATAAGGCCGAGGAGAAGATCAAATTCCTCAAAAGCGATCCCGCCGTCAGCCAGCTGGAGGCGGTGAAAAAAGGCCATATCGTGGTCATGGACGGTCAGGCGATGAATCCGACCATCCGCACGCTTTACGGCGCGGAACAGGTGGGCGAGCAGCTGAGAAAAATGGGGCTGAACTGATGAGCGTCGCCGCGATTGAGACGCGCCGCAGCATACTGCTCACCGGCTGGTGTGTACTGGCAGCGATCGTGCTGGCGCTGGTGATCGCTGTGGGCGTCAGCGTCGGCGAGCTGGCCATCCCGCTGCAGAATGTCTTTTATGCTATCAGCAACAGAACCGGCTTAACCGCTGAGCCGCTCAACCGTATCTATGAGAGCGTAATCTGGGATTTCCGCCTCAGCCGCGCGCTGGTCGCCGCCTGCTGCGGCGCAGGCCTCGCTATCTGCGGCGTCGTGCTGCAAAGCCTGCTGAAAAATGCCCTCGCCGAACCCTACGTCCTCGGCGTCTCCGCCGGGGCCTCCACCGGCGCGGTGTCGATCGTGGTGCTGGGCCTTGGCGCTGGCGCGATTTCCCTCTCGGCAGGCGCCTTTGCCGGGGCCTTCGCCGCCTTCGCCTTTGTCGCCTTGCTGACTAACGGCGCGCGCGGCGGCAATGAGCGTACGATTCTTGCGGGCGTTGCCGCCTCGCAGTTATTTAACGCCATCACGGCCTATACCATCAGCACCTCCGCCAGCGCGCAGCAGGCGCGCGATGTGATGTTCTGGCTGCTAGGCAGCTTCAGCGGCGTTCGCTGGCCCGAATTCCAGTTGGTCATCGTGGTGGTGCTCGCGGGCCTGGCGGTCTGTCTGTGGTATGCCCGGGCGCTGGATGCGTTCACCTTCGGCGATGATGCCGCCGCCTCGCTGGGGATTGCCGTGCCACAGGTACGCCTGATCCTCTTCACCACCGCGGCGCTGATCACCGCCACCATCGTCAGTATGGCCGGCTCGATCGGCTTTGTCGGCCTGGTGGTGCCGCACGTGATGCGCTTCTTCTTTGGCCCGCTACACCGGACGTTGCTGATCGCCAGCGCGCTGGCAGGGGCGATATTGATGGTACTGGCGGACATTGCGTCGCGCCTGCTGATTGCCCCGCAGAGTCTGCCCGTTGGGGTGGTAACCGCCCTGGTTGGGGTGCCTTTCTTTGCCGTGATTATCTACCGCTCAAGGAATAAGTGATGAGTATTTGCGCTGAAAATATTACCTGGAAGGCAGGCAAAAAGGTCATCGTCAATAATGTCTCGCTGCGGGTGCCGCGCGGCGAAACGGTCGGACTGCTGGGGCCCAACGGCTGCGGCAAATCCTCGCTGCTGCGCGTTCTGGCGGGCCTGCGCCGCCCGGATGCAGGTCGCGTCACCCTCGACGGCCAGGATATCGCCCGGATGGCGAAAAAGCAGCTCGCCCGCCGCGTGGCTTTCGTCGAGCAACACGGCATGACCGAGGCCAATATGCGGGTGCGCGACGTCGTGCGCCTGGGACGCATTCCCCACCACTCTCCGTTCTCAAACTGGAGCGCTCAGGATGACGAGGCGATTGCCGCCGCGCTGCAGCGGGTAGCGATGCTGGAGAAAAGCGAACAGGGATGGTTAAGCCTCTCCGGCGGCGAGCGGCAGCGGGTGCATATCGCCCGCGCGCTGGCGCAGAGCCCGAGCGAAATCCTGCTGGATGAGCCGACCAACCATCTGGATATACACCATCAGATGCAGTTAATGCAGTTGATCAGCGAGCTGCCGGTAACCAGCATTGTGGCCATTCACGATCTTAACCATGCCGCGATGTTCTGCGATTCGCTGATCGTGATGCAGCAGGGGCAGATCCTCGCCAGCGGGACGCCGGAGGAGATTTTGTCCGAAGCGCTGCTGTGGGACGTTTTCCGGGTGAAAACCAAAATCGAGATCTCCCCTTACCACGGCAAAAAGCACATTCATTTCATCGTTTAGGTTGGGCGGATATGCCTCTTTTCTCCCTGCGCCCTGCGGCAACCCTCTGGCCTCCGGTGTTACTGGGAAGCCAGTTCGTTTTTAATATTGGCTTTTACGCGGTCGTTCCTTTCCTCGCCCTCTTCCTGCGCGACGACATGCTGCTCTCAGGCGGACTTATCGGCCTGATCCTCGGGCTGCGTACCTTCTCCCAACAGGGCATGTTTATCCTCGGCGGGACGCTGGCCGACCGCTATGGCGCTAAGGCGATCATTCTCGCCGGCTGCGTCGTTCGCGTCGCCGGTTTTCTCCTGCTGGCGTGCGGGGCGTCGCTGTGGCCCATTATCCTCGGCGCCTGCCTGACCGGCGTCGGCGGCGCCCTGTTCTCCCCGTCGATAGAGGCCCTGCTGGCGCGGGCCGGCACCCTAAGCCAGGCCAACGGGAAACGCAGTCGCGCCGAGTGGTTTGCGCTGTTTGCGGTATGCGGTGAACTGGGAGCGGTGATCGGCCCGGTGGCCGGAGGCGTGCTGAGCGGGATCGGCTTTCGGCATATCGCCCTCGCCGGCGCGGGAATATTTCTTCTGGCGCTGGCGGTGCTCTTTTTCTGTCTGCCCGCCGACGGGCACACGACAACAACGCGCAGACGAGTCCCATGGTGGACGCCTTTGCGCCAGCCGCGCTTTGTCGCGTTTATTCTCGCCTACAGCTCATGGCTGTTGAGCTACAACCAACTGTACCTCGCCCTGCCGGTGGAGATCCAACGTTCCGGCGGCCGCGAGCAGGATCTGGCGCCGCTCTTTATGCTGGCCTCGCTGTTGATTATCACCCTCCAGCTCCCTCTCGCCCGCTTCGCCCGGCGAATGGGCGCCGTGCGCATCCTGCCGGTGGGCTTTCTGCTGCTGTCGGCTTCCTTTGCCAGCGTGGCGTTATTCGCCGCCGCCCCACCCGCCGAAGGTTGGCTGCGGTTAATGCCGGCGGCTGGTTTTGTCACGCTGCTCACCCTCGGCCAGATGCTGTTAGTGCCCGCAGCCAAGGATCTGATCCCGCTGTTCGCCGAGGAGTCGACGCTGGGCGCCCACTACGGAGCGCTCGCCACCGCAGGAGGGTGCGCGGTGTTAGCCGGGAATTTACTGCTCGGTCATTTGCTTGACCTGGCGCTCATTCCCTCGCCGCAGGCGGTTTATCCCTGGCTTCTGCTGGCGCTGTTTCCGCTGTGCAGCGCCGTCGCCCTGCGGGCGATCTGTCGCCCGCTGGCGGCAACATGACGCAGAGCGGGTAACAGCCCGCTCTGGAAGTGAACCGACGATAAAGTACACCGCCTGGGGAAGATAACGGGCGCGCCCCGCCTTACTTTGCCGCCAGCTCGCGACGAATAATCTCGGCGCCGGCGCTCAGGGCGTGCAGTTTGCCGGTCGCGACATGGCGCGGCAGCGGCGCCATACCGCAGTTGGTGGACGGGTAGAGTTTGTCGGCATCGACGAACGCCAGCGCCTTGCGCAGGGTTCCAGCCACCTCTTCCGGGGTTTCGATAGCATGGCTGGCGACATCGATCGCCCCGACCATCACCTTTTTACCGCGGATCAACTCCAGCAGATCCATCGGCACGCGCGAGTTGTGGCACTCGAGAGAGATAATATCAAGGGACGATTTCTGCAGCTGCGGGAAAGCCTCTTCATACTGTCGCCACTCGGAGCCCAGCGTCTTTTTCCAGTCGGTATTGGCCTTGATGCCATAGCCGTAGCAGATATGCACCGCTGTCTCACACTTCAGCCCTTCGGTGGCTCGTTCTAAGGCGGCGATCCCCCAGTCGTTGACCTCATCGAAGAAGACGTTAAAGGCCGGCTCATCGAACTGAATAATATCAACCCCCGCAGCCTCTAACTCTTTCGCTTCCTGATTGAGGATTTTGGCAAATTCCCAGGCCAGCTTTTCCCGGCTTTTATAGTGGTTGTCATACAGCGTGTCGATCATGGTCATCGGGCCCGGAAGCGCCCATTTGATCGGCTGACTGGTGAGCTGCCGCAGATAGCGAGCGTCCTCCACGAAGACCGGTTTCTGGCGCTCCACGGCGCCCACCACCGTCGGAACACTGGCCTCATAGCGGTTACGAATTTTCACGATCTCGCGTTTGGCAAAATCCACCCCGCTGAGATGCTCGATGAAGGTGGTGACAAAGTGCTGCCGCGTTTGCTCGCCGTCGCTGACAATATCGATCCCGGCCCGCAGCTGGTCGTCGAGGGATAACCGCAAGGCGTCGCGCTTGCCGGCCAGTAATTCTTCGCTGGACAGTTTCCAGGGCGACCACAGGGTCTCTGGCTGCGCCAGCCAGGAAGGTTTCGGTAAACTGCCGGCGGTCGATGTCGGAAGCCATGTTTTCATAGTCATTAGCCTTTTATATGGGTTTAGCAAAGCGCGAAATTAGCAGACCATTGCTCAAGCAACGTCTTGTGCGGGTTGATAAAATGTTGTTGTGTAAATTTCCCCTGCTCAATCGCCAACAGGCTGCGCTCTTCCCGGTCATAGACGATTTTTGTTAATGAATGATCCAGGTGGCTGAGATTGGGCTGATAGTATTGCCCCGCCGGGGAGTTGGCATTGTAGATCTCCGGGCGATATATTTTCTGAAACGTCTCCATCGTGCTGATGGTGGCGATCAGTTCCAGGCTGGTGTAATCGCTGAGCAGATCGCCGGTAAAATAAAAGGCCAACGGCGCGACGCTGTTTTTTGGCATAAAATAGCGTACCTGCAGCCCCATTTTGCTGAAATAGCGCTCGGTCAGCGAGACGCCTTCCTGAGCATATTCAATGCCGAGGACCGGATGTTCGTTACCGGTGCGATGGTAAACATCTTTACTGGAGACGCTCAGGCAAATCACCGGCGCCTTGCTGAAGTTGGCGCGCCAGGCGCTGGATTGCACAAAATCCTTAAAGATATTGCCGTGCAACTCGCCAAAGTTTTCCGGTACGCTGAAGCGACTCTGGTCCTTATTATGTTCCAGAAGCAGTACGCTAAAATCGTAATCCCGCACATAGGAGGAGAAGTTATTGCCGACGATACCAGCATGACGCTCCCCGCTCTTTTTATCGACAATATGCGTTTGCAGGATCTCAATCACCGGGAAGCTGGCGCTATCCTGAGCAATATTCATCTCGACAGAAATAATATCCAGTTCCACCGCATAGCGATCGTTATGGGGATTATCCCAGTGGGCCAGGCTATTAAAACGGTTATTCATCATGATTAACGTATTGCGCAGATTTTCCTCACGGTTCACCCCTCTGGCTAAATTAGCGAAGTTGGTGGTAATACGCGTATTTTCCGCAGGGTTATAGTTTTCATCAAACCGGGTGCGCTTAATCGTATAGGTAAATTTATTATTCATGGCGATTGTCCATCCTGATGGCGGGCATAAAGCGAACCCGGCGGAATATTCTCCACCAGCCTGGCGACGCGGAGTCAGGCCGGGCGCGCTTCAACCGGTAAATGTTGTTGATTCGTTAATGAACCTATTTTTGCCAGAGTCAGCGCTGGAGGGAAAGCGACTTAAATTCAATGCAACATGAGCCATCCTCATGTTGCTCCAGGCGGTGGCCGATGGCCGACGCAGGCCGACAATATTAGTCAATAAACGTTTGTTCAATGGATGTCGGCAGGGTACACTCTTTAACCACTATAAGATGGGCTTTTACCTGCCCGCCGTACCCGTTTAGCTGGAGCTTTTGTCGTACAGAATGATTGTTGATATCAGTATTATGTCGATGTGCATGGCCGTACTGCTGATTATGAGCGTACTGCTGAATTAAGAGGCTCCCGAACGCAATGACACTCGCTCTCATCTGACCTCCACATTCGCGAGGAAAAAAGAAGATTCAGAGGATTCGCGCCGCCTGGGATTGTTCCGCCTGCCGGCACCCTCTACTCTTTTGGGACTTGCTTATTGAGGAATCCCGGATGAAAAAAGCTCTGCTTGCCCTGTTCGCTATCGCCACCGTTACCGCCGATGGAGAGGGATCGTGGCCCCCTGCCGCCGTTCCCGCCGCAGCTTCTGCCGCACAGACCGGTGCTGTTTTCAGCCACGGTAGCAACCGATACGCCAGCGGAAACCATTAACAAACTGACCGCGCTGATCCCCGCCGGCCAGGCGAAACACTACGAAGTGCACGTTGAGGTGGTGCCGGTTGGCGAGGGAACCGACAGACAATAGCCCAGGGGATATCTACGCTGTCATCTGTCAGCAATAAAAAAGCTGCCGCATATCGCGGCAGCTTTTATGTACTTATTTACAGCTGAGCAGCTGAAAATTAGCTACGCACTTTCCGGTAGATAAACAGTACCACCAGCGCACCGATAACCGCTACCACGAAGCTGCCGAAATTAAACCCATCGACCTTGCCAAAACCAAACAGGGTACTGATCCAGCCGCCGACCACGGCGCCGATGATCCCCAAAATAACGGTCACGATAAATCCGCCGCCATCTTTTCCCGGCATAATCCACTTGGCTAAAATACCGGCAATAAGTCCAAAAATGATCCAGGAAAGAATACCCATGGTTAACCGTCCTCTTGTTACCTTTAAGCATTTAGTATTGAAAAGAGTAGCATAAATAACGAGAGTGGATCGGTAATAATATAAATATTAGATAATTCCCTGCCGACGCCCGGCTGATCTTGTGACAACATCTCTGGCTCTGGCAGGCCGGCTCTCGCTTATTACCTTAAAAAAAGGGAGGCTATTCGCCTCCCGCCATGCGGCTTATATTACCGCGGTGGTTAGTCGTGATGAACAACATAACCGCGACTGTTCGTCGAAGATTTCAATTTGCCAGACCTGATGGCGCGTCCCGACGTGCAGCGCTTTGCAGACGCCGCGCACCCGGCCCCCGCGCGCCGAACGGATGTGGTTGGCGTTAACCTCCAGCCCCACCACCTTTTGTTCGCCTTCGCTGCACAGATAGCCTGCCACCGACCCCAGGGTCTCCGCCAGCACCACCGACGCTCCGCCGTGCAGCAGGCCAAACGGCTGCTGTGTGCGGCTATCGACCGGCATAGTGGCCTCCAGCGTATCGTCGGTAACGGTCTCAAAGCGAATATCGAGCAGCCCTACCATGTTCCCCTCACCGAGCCGGTTGAGCTGCTCCAGCGTGGCCTGACGTTTCCAAATCATCCGATTATCTCCAGTAACGCCTGCAGCGGGTGGCGAACGCCGCTGCCTTCAATACGCTTCACCTGACTGCGGCAGGAGTAGCCCGTCACCAGACAGCGGTTTCGCGGCAGCCGCTGCATCGCCTGCTGCCAGGAGAGCGCGTAAATGGCCAACGAGTTGGCGTGGTTTTTCACTTCATGACCATAGGTGCCAGCCATCCCGCAACACCCAACGCTGACGTTTTCCAGCTTCGCGCCGAAGTGGGCAAAAATATCTGCCCACTGCTTTGTCGCCGCCGGTAGCGCGGTCACTTCGGTACAGTGACCGAACAGGTACCAGGGCTCACCGCCCAGATCGGGACGGGCGTCGCTGGTTAGGGCCTTCGGCAACCACTCATGGACTAACAGCACCTGGAAATCGCCGCGCTTGTCGCCGAGCGTCTGCTTGTACTCATCGCGGTAGCAGAGCACCAGCGCCGGATCGACGCCCACCAGCGGCATGCCCAGCTGCGCCACGCGGTTGAGGAAGTCCGCCGTCTTCTGCGCGGTGCGCGCGAAGCGGGTGAGGAAGCCTTTGATATGCTGCGCCTTGCCGTTCGGCGAGAACGGCAGGAGCACCGGCTGATAGCCTAAGGCCTCGACCAGACGGATAAAGTCGGCCACCACCTGGGCGTCGTAGTAGCTGGTGAAGGGATCCTGCACCACCAGCACCATCTTCGCTTTCTGCTCGGCGCTCAGCGCTTCGAGCTGCTCAAGGGTCATATTGGCGGAACGGTGGCCGGCCATCTGCTGCTTCAGCGACGGCGCCGAGAGCAGCGGCAGATCGACCATCCCGATATGCTTCTCCGACAGCTTTTTCAGCCACGGCTGGTTAATAAAAAAGTTAAAGGTCTTCGGCGCCTGCGCCATCAGCGGCGCATAAGATTCGACCGAGGCCACCAGATGATCGCGCACCGGCCGCAGATAGCGGCTGTGGTACAGCTGCAGGAAGCGCGAGCGGAACTCGGGAACATCGATTTTGATCGGGCACTGGGTCGAACAGGCTTTACAGGCCAGACAGCCGGACATCGCCTCTTTGACCTCATGCGAGAAGTCATACTCGCCTTTGCGCGCATGCCAGCTGTTGCGCGTGCGCGCCACCAGCGAGCGCAGGCTGACGCCCTGCTCCGGCAGCGCCTTCTCCAGCTGGTTGGGATCGACGCCGCGGTCGGCCAGCAGGCGCAGCCATTCCCGCACCAGCGTCGCCCGCCCTTTCGGCGAGTGGATGCGCTGGTTGCTGACTTTCATCGACGGACACATCGGACTCTTGACGTCAAAGTTGAAGCACAGCCCGTTGCCATTACACTCCATCGCCCCACGCCAGCTGCTGCGCACCGCGATGGGGATCTGCCGATCCCAGGTGCCGCGCTTCGCCGCATCGACTTTCATCATCGGCGCGTCGATACCTTCCGGAGGACAGATTTTCCCCGGATTCAGGCGGTTATCGGGATCGAAGACCGCTTTGATCTTGCGCAGCTCGGCATACAGCGTCTCGCCAAAGAAGGCCGGGCTGTACTCCGCGCGGAACCCTTTGCCATGTTCGCCCCACAGCAGGCCGCCATACTTCGCCGTCAGCGCTACCACCTCGTCGGAGATCTGCTTCATCAGCACCTCCTGCTGCGGATCGCACATGTCCAGCGCCGGACGCACGTGCAGCACCCCGGCATCAACGTGGCCAAACATGCCGTAGCTTAGGCCGTGGCTGTCGAGCAGCGCGCGGAACTCGACGATGTAATCCGCCAGATGTTCGGGCGGTACGCAGGTGTCCTCGGCGAAAGGAATAGGCTTGGCGGCGCCTTTGGCATTACCCAACAGGCCGACGGCCTTCTTGCGCATGGCATAGATGCGCTCCACGCCTTCAAGATCGTGACAGACCTGCCAGCCAATGACGCCCGCCTCGCTGGCGGCCATCAGCTCGTCCAGCCGCTGGCACAGGGTAGTAACCTGCTGGTCAATCAGCGCCGCGTCATCGCCGGCGAATTCGACGATATTGAGCCCGAGCATCTCTTTATCCGGTACGTCGGTGATCAGTTCGCTTACCGAGTGCCAGACGATATCCTCGCGCGCCAGATTGAGAACTTTAGAATCGACGGTCTCCACCGACAGGGCTTTCGCTTCGACCATAAAGGGCGCATTGCGCAGCGCAGAGTCGAAGGAGTCATATTTGACGTTGACCAGACGGCGCACCTTCGGCAGGCGGGTGATATCCAGCCGCGCTTCGGTAATAAACGCCAGCGTCCCTTCCGAACCGGTTAAAATACGGGTCAGGTCGAACTCGCTCATCTCATCGTTAAAGACGTGACGCAGATCGTATCCGGTGAGGAAGCGGTTGAGTTTGGGAAACTTATCAATGATCAGGTCACGCTGCGCCTTGCAGCGCTGGTAGACCGTGTTGTAGATCCGGCCAACCGTCGAGGGGGTATTGCCCAGCGTCTCCGCCAGCGCCACCGGCACCGCCTGGGTATCGAGGATATCCCCGCCCATCAGCACCGCCCGCAGGCCGAGCACGTGATCCGACGTTTTGCCGTACACCAGCGATCCCTGGCCGGACGCGTCGGTGTTAATCATCCCCCCCAGCGTGGCGCGGTTGCTGGTGGATAGCTCAGGCGCAAAGAAGTAACCATAGGGTTTAAGAAACTGGTTCAGCTGATCTTTGATGACCCCGGCTTCAACGCGCACCCAGCCCTCTTCGGGGTTAATCTCGATAATGCGGTTCATATAGCGGGACATATCGACGATAATCCCGCCGTTCAGCGCCTGGCCGTTAGTGCCGGTGCCGCCGCCACGCGGTGTGAAGATCAGCGATTTAAAACGCGGTTCGGCGGCGACGCGCGCCAGCAACGCCACGTCCGCCGTGGATCGAGGAAAAATGACCGCATCCGGCAGCAGCTGATAGACGCTGTTGTCGGTGGCCATCGTTAGCCTGTCGGCATAGCTGGTGGCGGTATCGCCGGTAAAACCCTGTTGCTCCAGTACCTGCAAAAAATTCAGCACCAGTTGAACTACCCCTGGCGCCTGAGAAATTTGTGGGATCATCACGCTTGACCCTGCCTGACTATGTTGTGTTTGAAAATATTGTGTTGGTGCTAACTAAACGTTTGCGTAGCGCATTCAACTTTTTATCACATTTTTTTCATATGCGCCCACGTGTTTTCTGTGCAAAATCAGCCCGGCAAAATTATTGATATTATTATCAGTATATGGATTTACGCGGCGCCAGCTGTTTGGCGCGACTGGAAAGGTAAAATTTCTCTATGATTAATCCCCATCAGCCTCGGGACATTCCGCAAATACTGCTGTCGGTGCTGTTCCTGGCCCTGATTATCATATCCTGCCTGTGGGTTGTGCAGCCGTTTATTCTGTCCTTCGCCTGGGCCGGAACGGTGGTGATCGCCACCTGGCCGGTGCTGCTGCGTCTGCAGCGTGTGCTGTTCGGCAAACGACTGCTGGCGGTGCTGGCGATGACCCTGTTGCTGTTTCTGCTATTCGTTATTCCTATTGCTCTGCTGGTCAACAGCCTGGTGGATAACAGCGTTCCGCTGATCAAACTCATCAGCAGCGGAAATGTGACGCTGCCGGATTTCGCCTGGCTCAACAGCGTACCGCTGGTCGGCGATAAACTGTACTCCGCCTGGCACGGTCTGCTGGATATGGGCGGCTCGGCGATTATGGCCAAGGTTCGTCCCTATATTGGCACCACCACCAGCTGGTTTGTCGGTCAGGCGGCGCACATCGGCAAGCTGCTGGTCTACTGCGGTTTGATGCTGCTGTTCAGCGCGCTGCTCTACTGGCGCGGCGAGCAGGTGGCCTATGGTTTCCGCTACTTCGCCACGCGCCTCGCGGCCAAACGCGGCGACGCCGCGGTGCTGCTGGCCGGCCAGGCCGTGCGCGCCGTGGCGCTGGGCGTGGTGGTCACTGCCCTCACTCAGGCGGTACTGGGCGGGATTGGCCTTGCCGTCTCCGGCGTGCCCTACGCCGCTCTGCTGACCGTGGTGATGATCTTTACCTGTCTGGTTCAGCTCGGCCCTTTACTGGTTTTGGTGCCGTCGATTATTTGGCTTTACTGGAGCGGGGACACCACCTGGGGCACCGTGCTGCTGGTCTGGAGCTGCGTAGTCGGCACCATGGACAACGTTATTCGTCCGGTGCTCATCCGCATGGGCGCCGACCTGCCAATGATCCTTATCCTCACCGGCGTCATTGGCGGCCTGATCGCCTTCGGCATGATCGGCCTGTTTATCGGTCCGGTGCTGCTCGCCGTCTCCTGGCGACTGTATGACGCCTGGGTGCATGAGGTGCCGCCGCCGCCGAAAGACCCTGACGTCGTCCTTGAAGAGCTCAGTGAGCTGGAGGCCGGTCGCAAGTAATGCCTGGCAGGCGGGGAGACCCGCCTGTTTCTTTGCCCGCATATTGTTAAGCAAAATTTATTGATCGCCGGCAATGCGCTGGCCCCGCGCGCCCTTCACCTCGCTTTCCTCCCCCGGTCCTTCACAACAATTTAACTATTGAGAGGAATCTGATCGACGGCAAAGGCCCCGCTGCCTACTATTAGCTCACGGTTATAAATCAACACCTTGATTTATAAGCATGGAAATCCCCTGAGTGAAACAACGAATTGCTGTGTGTAGTCTTTGCCCATCTCCCACGATGGGCTTTTTTTTGCCCTGCGCATCACGACACCAGATAGCCTGACACCGGTAAAAAAAATCCCCGGCATCGCTGCCGGGGATCGGTCCTGTCAGGGCGAACTTATTTTTTCAGTTCCGCCAGACCTAACCAGGTTTGTACCACGGTATCCGGGTTCAGGGACAAGCTATCAATCCCCTCTTCCATCAGCCAGGCGGCGAAATCCTCATGGTCAGACGGCCCCTGGCCGCAGATGCCGACGTATTTACCCTGTTTCTTCGCCGCGCGGATGGCCATCGACAGCAGGGCTTTCACCGCGTCGTTGCGTTCATCAAACAGCTCAGAAACCACACCGGAATCGCGATCCAGACCGAGCGCCAGCTGGGTCATGTCGTTCGAACCGATGGAGAAGCCGTCGAAGTACTCGAGGAACTGCTCCGCCAGCAAGGCGTTCGACGGGATCTCGCACATCATAATGATCTTCAGCCCGTTCTCGCCGCGCTTCAGCCCCTGACGCTCCAGCTCTTCGACCACCGCTTTCGCCTGGGCGACGGTACGGACGAACGGGACCATCACTTCAACGTTGGTCAGTCCCATATCGTTACGTACGCGCTTCATCGCTTCGCACTCAAGGGCGAAGCAGTCGCGGAAGCTTTCGGAAACGTAGCGTCCGGCGCCGCGGAAGCCGAGCATCGGGTTCTCTTCTTCCGGCTCATAGCGCTCGCCGCCCACCAGGTTGGCGTATTCGTTCGATTTGAAGTCCGACAGACGCACGATCACCCGTTTCGGATAGAAAGCGGCGCCGAGGGTGGCGATCCCTTCGGTCAGGCGGCCAACGTAGAACTCTCTCGGCGAATCGTAGCCTTTCATCAGCTCGCGGATTTCGTTCTGCAGGCCCGGCTCCTGGTCGTCAAACTCCAGCAGCGCGCGCGGATGAACGCCAATCATACGGTTGATGATAAATTCCAGCCGCGCCAGACCGACGCCTTCGTTCGGCAGGCAGGCGAAGTCGAACGCGCGATCCGGGTTGCCGACGTTCATCATCACCTTCAGCGGCAGATCCGGCATGTCGCCGACGCTGGAGCTCTTGACGCTGAAGTCGAGCAGCTCGGCGTAGACATAGCCGGTGTCGCCTTCGGCGCAGGAGACGGTGACATTCTGATTTTCCTGAATGCGATCGGTAGCATCGCCGCAGCCGACCACTGCCGGGATCCCCAACTCACGGGCGATAATCGCCGCGTGACAGGTACGCCCGCCGCGGTTGGTGACAATCGCCGAGGCTTTTTTCATGATCGGTTCCCAGTCCGGGTCGGTCATGTCGGTAACCAGTACGTCGCCTGGCTCAATGCGATTCATCTCGCTGATATCGTGGATCACCTTGACCGGACCGGCGCCAATGCGGTGGCCGATGGCGCGCCCTTCGGCGATGATCTGCCCCTGAGCGTGGAGGGTATAACGCTCCATCACCTGGCCGCGGGAACGCACGGTTTCAGGACGCGCCTGGACGATAAACAGCTTACCGGTGTGGCCATCTTTCGCCCACTCGATATCCATCGGACGGCCGTAGTGCTTCTCGATCTGCACCGCCTGCTTCGCCAGCTCCTGCACTTCCTCGTTGCTTAACGAGAAAATATCGCGCTGCGCCTGCGGCACATCTTCGATACGCACCTGTTTACCGTGCTCCTGGGTCGTCGCGTAAACCATACGGATCTTTTTCGACCCCATGGTGCGGCGCACGATCGCCGGACGGCCAGCGGCCAGCGTCGGTTTGTGGACGTAGAATTCGTCCGGGTTCACCGCGCCCTGCACCACCATCTCGCCCAAACCCCACGCCGAGGTGATAAACACCACCTGGTCAAAGCCGGATTCGGTATCGATGGAGAACATGACGCCGGAGGAGGCCAGATCGGAGCGGACCATCCTCTGCACCCCGGCGGAGAGCGCCACGCCGCGGTGATCGTAACCCTGATGCACGCGGTAGGAGATTGCGCGATCGTTAAACAGCGAAGCAAACACGTGCTTCACGGCAACGAGCACGGCGTCAAAGCCCTGCACGTTGAGGAATGTCTCTTGCTGTCCGGCAAAGGAGGCATCCGGCATATCTTCCGCGGTGGCGGAAGAGCGCACGGCGAATGAGGCCTCGGCGTCATCGGCGGACAGCAGGTCATAAGCATCGCGAATCGCGTTTTCCAGTTCGCTCTGGAAGGGGGTATCGATGATCCACTGTCGGATCTGCGCGCCCGCTTTCGCTAATGCGGAAACGTCGTCAATGTCGGTTTCATCCAGCAGCGCATAGATGCGCTGGTTAACACCGCTTTGGTCCAGGAACTGATTGAAAGCATCAGCGGTGGTGGCAAACCCGTTAGGTACGGAAACACCCATACCGGACAGATTCGTAATCATTTCACCAAGGGAGGCATTTTTGCCCCCAACTCTGTCTACATCATTCATGCCGAGTTGGTTATACCAAAGCACCAGCGGTGACGAGCCATTGTTGGACATCGAGACAATCCTTTTGTGATTTAATACCAGTGAAAAAAATTTCACGATCGACTGCAGGATTATCCTGACATATTTATGAAGCTGAAAAAAACGGTGAATCGTTCAAGCAAATTATTTTTTCATTTTTCGGACTGTTCCCCCGATATTGCTAACTTGATGATTTTTAGGAATTCTGATGGAAAACGCTGGAAATAACGGCGACAAAAAGAAAATGAACCACCCTTTTCATAAAAAACAAAAATAGCGTTTCAATTTTAACAAGAGACAAATCAAACAGGGATATGCTTAAATTTAATATCCGCTTTCAGGCAATTAAACTCATTATACCGGATGGTCAAAATGGAAAGTGCTGTAGATCGCCACGTATTTTATATTTCTGACGGTACCGCCATTACGGCGGAGGTGCTGGGGCATGCCGTGATGTCGCAATTCCCGGTCGCCATCAGCAGCGTAACCCTGCCGTTTGTGGAAAATATCAGCCGCGCGCGGGCGGTAAAGGAGCAGATCGACGCCATTTATCAGCAAACGGGTATTCGCCCGCTGGTGTTCTACTCCATCGTCATCCCGGAAATACGCGACATTATTCTGCAAAGTGAAGGCTTTTGTCAGGATATCGTACAGGCGCTGGTGGCCCCGCTGCAGCAGGAGCTCAACCTCGACCCGACGCCGGTGGCCCACCGCACCCACGGCCTCAACCCCGGCAACCTGATTAAATACGATGCGCGTATCGCCGCCATCGATTATACCCTCGCCCATGACGATGGCATCTCGCTGCGCAACCTTGACCAGGCGCAGGTGATCCTCCTCGGCGTCTCGCGCTGCGGCAAAACACCCACCAGTCTGTATCTCGCCATGCAGTACGGTATTCGCGCCGCCAACTATCCGTTTATCGCCGACGATATGGACAATCTGGTGCTGCCGGCCTCGCTGAAACCCCTGCAGCATAAGATGTTCGGCCTGACCATCAATCCGGAGCGTCTGGCGGCGATCCGCGAGGAGCGCCGGGAGAACAGCCGCTACGCCTCGCTGCGCCAGTGTCGGATGGAAGTGACCGAAGTGGAGGCCCTGTATCGCAAGAATAAAATCCCCTGCCTGAACAGCACCAACTATTCCGTTGAGGAAATAGCGACAAAAATCATGGACATCATGGGGCTGAATCGCAGAATGTACTAATACACTAGTACATTATTAAAAATTTGTTTATGCTATCACCCGTGGCCTATACAGGATCATGCCCTGCTCTTGCAATAAGCAGGGATTGGTTTATCGTGATGCGCATCACTTCCCGGCATTTTCGCCGCGGAAGAAACAGATTTTTGAGACCCCAATGAATAAAACAGACGAATTGCGTACCGCGCGCATTGAGAGCCTGGTAACGCCCGCGGAGCTGGCCCAGCGCCATCCCGTGACGGCCGACGTGGCTGCCCACGTCTCGGCCTCCCGCCGCCGAATTGAAAAAATCCTCAACGGCGAAGACCGCCGACTGCTGGTGATTATCGGCCCCTGCTCCATTCACGACACCGACGCGGCGCTGGAGTATGCCCGCCGCCTGCAGGGCATGCGCGAGCGCTACCAGCCGCAGCTGGAGATCGTGATGCGCACCTACTTTGAAAAACCGCGCACCGTGGTGGGCTGGAAAGGCTTAATCTCCGATCCCGACCTCAACGGCAGCTACCGGGTCAACCACGGAATTGAGCTGGCGCGGCGCCTGCTGCTGCAGGTTAATGAGCTGGGGGTACCGACGGCCACCGAGTTTCTCGATATGGTGACCGGTCAGTTTATCGCCGATCTCATCAGCTGGGGGGCCATCGGGGCGCGCACCACAGAAAGCCAGATCCACCGTGAGATGGCCTCAGCGCTCTCCTGCCCGGTCGGTTTTAAAAACGGCACCGATGGCAATACGCGCATCGCGGTGGACGCCATCCGCGCCTCCCGCGCCAGCCATATGTTCCTCTCCCCGGACAAGCAGGGGCAGATGACGATTTACCAGACCAGCGGCAACCCGTACGGGCATATCATTATGCGCGGCGGCAAACGGCCAAACTATCACGCCGAGGATATCGCCGCCGCCGGCGAGGCGCTGCGTGAATTCGATCTGCCGGAACAGCTGGTCGTTGATTTCAGCCATGGCAACTGCCAGAAGCAGCACCGCCGTCAGCTGGAGGTGTGCGCCGATATCTGTCAGCAAATTCGCGCGGGCTCCACCGCCATCGCCGGGATTATGGCCGAAAGCTTCCTGCAGGAAGGCACTCAGAAAGTGGTCCCCGGCCAGCCGTTGACCTGGGGCCAGTCGATCACCGACCCCTGCC
Organism: Klebsiella sp. HMSC16A12; assembly: GCF_001808265.1. NCBI lineage: Bacteria > Pseudomonadati > Pseudomonadota > Gammaproteobacteria > Enterobacterales > Enterobacteriaceae > Klebsiella > Klebsiella sp. HMSC16A12. Next base: position 107,044 of record NZ_KV792609.1, on the reverse strand, counting down.
TGAGCTGGGAAGACAGCGAAAGATTATTGAGCGAGCTGGCTGCGGCCACCGCCACCCGCCTGTAACCGCTCCGCCCGCCGCGCCTGCGGCGGGCAATTCTCTTCGCTGACTCCCCTACCAAATCCGGTAACACGATAAATAACGCTTGCCGTCAAAAACAACATTATTGATAATGATTATCATTGTTGCCTTGATTTTTATTTTGAGAGCTATGACGCGTATGGATAACACTGCCACAGCTGAAAAACCAAAAGACAATGCCCCTTATCCCGTGGCGACGGACAGAGAGATCAGCAGTCGGGTTCTGTTAGGCAGCGAAGGACGATTAGTGATTGAGCATGGCGGCCAGCGCTATCTGCTGCGCCAGACCCACGCCGGGAAGTTAATTCTGACCAAGTAAGCGCCCCGCTGAACGCGGGGCGAGGCAAGTTAGCTCGAGCAGCTGACTTCCAGACGTTTCCCCCAGTCCGGCGGGCGGCGGACGTAGTCGTCCTCGCGATCGGTAAAGGGGTCTGCCAGCGCGGCATGCAAGCGCTCCAGCTCGCCCATATCGCCCGCCTCAGCCTGCTCGATCGCCCGCTGCGCCAGCCAGTTACGTAACACCAGCGCCGGATTCACGCCCTGCATCCTCTGCTGGCGCTGCGCGTCGTCCACCTGTTCATCACGCAGCCGCGCACGATACCCGGCAAACCAGCTGTCAAAGGCCGCGCGGTCGATAAACTCATCGCGCAGCGGCGAAGCGGCGCTGAGCTGTTCGCTGTGGCTCAGCAGGCGGAACGTCCGGGTATAGTCGCTCTTCTCGCGGATCATCAGGGCAAACAGCCCGTCCAGCAGGTCGTTATCCCCTTTCTGCTGGCTGAACAGGCCGAGTTTATCGCGCATCCGCTGGCCATAAGCGGTCAGCAAGGCGTGCTGATACTCATCCAGCGCCGCGTTTAACGCTTCAGCGCTGATAAACGGCGACAGCGATTGGGCGAGACGCTGCAGATTCCACAGCCCCACCGCCGGCTGGTTTTCAAAACTGTAGCGCCCCTGATAATCGGAGTGGTTGCAGATGAAGTCCGGTTGAAAATCGTCAAGGAAGCCATACGGGCCGTAGTCGATGGTCAGACCGAGAATCGACATGTTGTCGGTATTCATCACCCCATGGGCAAAGCCCACGGTTTGCCAGCTGGCGATAGTCTGCGCGGTACGCATGACAATGTCACGGAACCATAACAGGTACTTATCCGCCTCATCCTGCAGCTGCGGCCAGTGGTGGCGAATAACATAGTCGGCCAGTTGCTGGACCTTCTGCGGCTCACGGCGATAGTAAAAATGTTCGAAATGGCCGAAGCGGACATGGCTCTCGGCCACCCGCATCAGCATCGCGCCGGGCTCCACGCGCTCGCGGTAGACCGGGGTATCGCTGGTCACCATCGCCAGGGCGCGCGTCGTCGGGATCCCCAGAGCATGCATCGCCTCCGACGCCAGACTTTCCCGGATCGTCGAGCGCAGCACGGCGCGGCCGTCCCCCATCCGCGAATAAGGAGTCAGGCCGGCGCCTTTCAGATGCCAGTCGTAACGGCGGCCATCCGCCAGCTGCTGCTCGCCGAGCAGGATCCCGCGTCCGTCGCCCAGCTGGCCGGCCCAGGCGCCAAACTGATGGCCGCCATATACCTGCGCCAGCGGCGACATGCCCGGAAGCAGCGCTTCGCCGCCCCAGACACCGGCCCCGCTTTCAGGCGCAAACAGGGCGTCGGGCACCCCCAGCTGTTGCGCCAGCGGGGCGTTGCGCCAGATGAGTCGGGCGTTATCCAACGGCGTTGGTGACAGGGAAGTGTAAAAGTCCGGCAGTTCATCCCGCCAGTGGGTGGTAAAAGAAAGGGTCATGGTTCCTCCTCTCTCCAGTGTAGTGCCTGGAACAGCGGATTAACACGGGCGGAGTGCAGGGTTATCGGCATAAAAAAGGGAAGCGTTCGCTTCCCTCTTGCTTCTGAATGACGTCAGATTCGCCGCGCCTGCCAGAACTTTTTGTTCCAGTAGACGTTATCCAGCGAGGAACGGGTGACGCCCTGGCTGGTGGAGGCGTGAATAAACTGGTTGTCGGTATCGTAGATGCCAACGTGCAGGCCGCTCTCCCCTGAGCCGGTTTTGAAGAACACCAGATCGCCGGGCAGCAGATCGCGCTTATCGATGCGGGTGCCGATTTCCGCCTGCTCGCGGGTTTCACGCGGCAGCTGGAGGGCAAATTTATCGCGAAACGTGCGCACCACGAAGCCGGAGCAGTCAACGCCGCGCGGCGTCATGCCGCCGTAGCGATACGGTGCGCCGCGCCAGCTGCGCAGCTGCTCGTTCAGATTCGCCACCACCGTGATGGAGTCAGCCAGCCGAGGATTCGGCGGCGGTGCCCGATGGCTGCTGCAGCCGGCTAAAATTAACGCCGCCGCCAACATGAACCAGAAGCGCATTTCAGATGATCCCTCTGTCCCTAGTCTCTTTATCGCAATAATTTAGCTTGTTTATCAATATAGTGACAAGATAACTGCGTGCTACTGTGACGCGATGAGCATAATATGACCGGCCACCTCAACGCGCTGGAACGGGATCGCATAGGCGGCGGTTAAATTTTCCTCATTCAGCACCTCGGCGGTCTCCCCGCAGGCGATGGCTTCCCCCTGGCAGAGCAGCCAGCTCTGACCGGCGTGGCGCAGGGTATGGTTGAGATCGTGGCTGCTCATCACCACCGCAATCCCCGCCGCGCTCAGCTCGTGTAACAGCCGATCCAGCGCCGCCTGCTGGGCCACATCCAGACTGTTCATCGGCTCATCCAGCAGCAGCAGCTGACCCGCGGAATTACTCAAGGGATCGATCTGCAGGATCACTGCCGCCAGCCGCACGCGCTGCCACTCGCCGCCCGACAGCTGATTGACCGGACGGCCCAGCTTATTGTCCAGACCAAGCCTGGCCGCGATATCGCTCAGACGGGCGCTATCACCCTGCTGCTGCATATGCAGCGCCAGGTAGTGCCATACCGGCATGGCGAACGGCGGGGTCTGGTGTTGACACAGATACCCGCGACGGCGCGCCAGCTCCCTCGCCGGCCACTCGTCAAGCAGCCGGCCGTTAAAATGAACCGTGCCGGGGCCGTCGGACAGCCCCGCCATGCGGGTCAGCAGCGTGCTCTTCCCTGCGCCGTTCGGCCCCACCAGATGGACAATCTCCCCGGCGCGAAAGGCCGCAGAAAACGGGGCCAGGCGCCCCGCCGTCTCTACATCCTGTAGCTGCATCAGAAACGACATTATTGCGCCAGCGCTCCTTTAATCGCCGCCACCAGCTGCGGATCGTCCGGCGTCATATCCGGCGAGAAGCGCTGAATGACGTTGCCCTGGCGATTGATGAGGAATTTTTCGAAGTTCCACAGAATGTCGTCCACATACAGCGGCGCCCGGCCTTTGCTGGCCATCCGCTCATAAAAACCGCTGCCTTCCGGGGCCACCGCTTTCGGCGCGGCGGCAATCAGTTTTTGATAGAGCGGCGCGCGATGTTCGCCGTTGACGTCAATTTTGCTAAACAGCGGGAAGGTGACGCCGTAGGTAGTGCTGCAGAAGGTCTTAATCTCCTCTTCACTGCCCGGCTCCTGGCCGAGGAACTGGTTGCAGGGGAACCCCAGCACGCTGAAGCCCTCGGCGGCAAACTGCTTTTGCAGATCCTCGAGTTGCTCATACTGCGGCGTCAGGCCGCATTTCGAGGCTACATTGACGATCAGTAGCACCTTGCCGGCAAAGGATGCCAGGGTGGTTTTCTCGCCATCAATGGTCGTCACTTCGGTATTCAGAATGTCATGTTGCATAGCCTGTCCTCAATGGATAAACCGGTTTCCGGTGAAGGTGATCCCTTTCTACTGTAGCGGATTCAGCGCCCGCCATTCTACTGCCATTCCCCCCGAGTTGTCGCATGATGTAACAGCGCTTCGCTGGCCGCCGGCAACATGAAATCCTCTCAATTGGGACGTCGACCATTTCCGTGTACAGTGTTCCATGAATGTAATATGGTTTCGTTACTTGTTAATTTAAGAGAGTTTTAGTGATGAAGAAGTTGTTTAGCCTGGCGTTAATCGCCACCTCTGTCGCCCTGCTGAGCGCCTGCTCCCCGGATGAAGATAATAAAGTAAAAGTCGCTATCAATACCGGGCCGGACGAAGCCATCTGGAAAGTGGTGGAGCAGGTGGCGAAGGATAAATACCACCTCGACGTCGAAGTGGTCTCCTTCAATGATTATGTGCTGCCCAACGAAGCGCTGAACAACAAAGATGTCGATGCCAACGCCTTCCAGACCCTGCCGTACCTTGAGGCGCAGTCGAAAGAACGCGGCTATAAATTTGCGGTGGTCGGTAAAACCTTTGTCTTCCCTATCGCCGCCTATTCTCACCGGATCAAAAATATCAGCGAACTGCCCGAAGGGGCGACGGTGACCATCTCTAATGAAACCACCACCCTGGGCCGCAGCCTGCTGCTGCTTCAGGCGCAGGGGTTACTCAAGCTGAAACCGGGCGTCGGCTATTTACCCACCACGCTGGATATCATCGACAATCCGAAACAGCTGAAAATTGTTGAAGTGGATACCCCGCAGCTGACCCGTACCCTTGACGATCCGAACGTCAGCCTGTCAATCATTAACACCAACTTCTCCGCCCAGGCGGGCCTGTCGGCCGCCCGCGACGGTCTGTTTATGGAGGGGCCGGATTCCCCATACGTGAATGCGATAGTCGCCCGCGAGGATAATAAGGACAGCAAGAAAATTCAGGAATTAAAAGCCGCCTTCCAGACCAGCGAAGTCGCGGAAAAAGCGAAGGAAGTCTACAAAGGCGACGCGATCAAAGGCTGGTAAGCCTGAACCGGCGCCGTCCCTGCCGACGGCGCCGCGCTATCCCCGCCCCCGCGAACGCAGCAGCAACCAGATAAAGACCGGCGCGCCCAGGGTCGCCGTCACCACGCCAATCGGCAGCTCTGCGGCGGAAAGCGCCAGCCGGGCAATGATATCCGCCCCCAGCAAGGCGCTTGCCCCGGCCAGCATACAGGCCGGGAGCAACACCCGGTGATCGCTCAAGCCGCATAGCCGCAGAATATGCGGGATCACCAGACCGATAAAGCCAATCGCCCCCGCCAGCGCCACGCTAACGCCGACCATCCAGCCGGTCGCCACCACCAGTAATTTGCGCCACAGCCACAGCGGCAGCCCAAGCTGACGAGCGGAGACTTCGCCCAGCGCCAGTAAATTCAGGGGTTGCGACTGCAGACAGACCCAGCAGAGCACCGGCAGGAGGGCTATCATCAGCCACAGCTGTTGCCAGTCGACGCCGCCAAACCCGCCCATCATCCAGTACATTAGCTGACGCAGGTCAAAAGAGGTGGAGAAGTAGACTGCCCAGGTCATCAGGGCGCTGCAGATGATCCCCAGCGCCACCCCCGCCAGCAGCAGACGGCTGGTAGACAGATGGCGGCGGGCAAAACGCAGCAGAATAAAAGTGATCAGCAGCGCGCCAAAGATGGCACACAGGCCGAGCGCCCAGCCGGGCAAGACTCCTTTGCCCAGCAGGACGGCGGCAATCAGCCCGACGCCTGCGCCGTTGGAGACCCCCAGCAGCCCCGGCTCCGCCAGCGGATTTTCAAACAACGCCTGCATAATCGCCCCGGAGAGCGCCAGCGCCGCCCCCACCAGCAGCACCGCCAGGGTTCGCGGCAGGCGGATCTGCCAGATAAACAGCTGACCTTTGGCGCTGAGCCACTCGCCGGGCGGGATCCATTGCTCGCCCGCGCACAGGCTGATCAGCAGGGTGACCAGCAGCAACAGCGTTAATCCGAAGAGCCAACGCCGGCTGCGGCGCTGTTGAAGATGGGCGAGAGTCAGCATAGATTCCATTACGCAGGGGGAACAAGAGGCTGATTTTACGGTGGCTGTCGCGGTGAGAAAAGGAAAACCTCACGACCAAACGTCGACGCGAAGGAAAATCTCCTCCGCGTCTGCGGTCGTTCGTCACACCAGAATCTGAAACAGCAGCGCAAAGAGAATGATGTTCGCCACCACGATTGCCCAGCCGTTATAGAGCATATATTTCAGATGAGTAGACTGCGCCAGCCCCATCTGGCCGAACATATCTGATGAGGGAAACGGCCCGAACCAGTCCACCTGGGATGAGGCCAGCAGCACGGCGGTGGTCCCCTGGGGCGGCACGCCGGCGGCCATCAGCATCGGGCCAAAGATTTTATGAGTAAAGGTCATCTGGGCCACCGCCGCACCGGGCACATGGCCGATAATATTGAACGCGAAGATGCTAAAGCACAGCCAGGCCGGGGAGATCCCCTCCAGCAGCGGTTGGGTATACTCCAGCAGCCCCTGATAGGCGTGCAGGCCATCCATCAGCTCAAGGATCGGGTTGTACAGCCAGTAGAGAATAAACATCCACACCAGGCGGCCGCAGCCGTGATACAGGGCCTGAAGGATCTGCGTCGGTCGCAGGCCGCCTACCAGGCCGGTCATCAGGGCCACCAGCAGCATCACGATTATCGCGAAGCTGAAGCCGGCTTTAATCACCACGCCAACGATCGCCATCACGATGATGGTCGCCGCGAAGGCCAGCGCGCTTAATTTACGCCGACGCTGCTGCGCGGCGCTGAGATCCTCTTGCGGCTTTTCCGCGAGATCGACGTCATAGCGCAGTTTGCCTTCGGTCATCTTCTGGATCCGTCCCGCCATTACCCAGCCGGCCAGCAGCGTGACCGCGCTCATCGGCAGACCAACGTACAGCAGATAATCCGGGTAGCTCAACCCACCGAGGCTGAGGATCGTCACGGTACTGGGGGTGAAAGGCCCGGTAAACAGCCCAACGGAACCGGCGGTCATCATCAGCGCGGCGACCGTTGGCGGCGTCAAGCGTACCGCTGCCGCCACCGGAATGATTACTGCCACGATAATGGCATTGCCACCGGCCATAGTGCCCAGCGAACCGCAAATTAAAATCGATGACGCCACAATGCCGAATTTCACCCGCGTCTGACTCGACAACCCGATGCGATGGACGACAAATTTTACCAGCTCAACCGCTGCGCCGGTGCGGGTGGCCACTTCCCCCACGCCGGCGCCGAGCATAATGATAAGCCCAACGGTGGCAATAAATGACCCGGTGGATTTCGCCAGCATCGTGCCCATTTCCGGCAGGCCGGTCGAGGTCATTATCATGGCGATAATAATCGAGGAGATGACCGCCAGCACAATATCAACGCCGATCAGCGATAATATCGCTAGCGCCACCAGCGGCGTAAATCCCAGCAGACCAAGCTCGCTGCCTGGTCGACCGTGGCACCACAGCGCGATCAACACGAACAGCAGCAATAACAGACCAATAATAACGTTTTTCCGCGTGATATTTTGTCTGACAGGCGCATTGCCTGTGAGCGTTGAGTCACTCATAACACTCCTTAATGCCAATCAATCCGACCATGATGGTCAGGTGGTGTATGGGGGCCTGCTCAGAAAATATCCTCCCTCTTTTTCATTATTGATTGGCCGCGGCCTGAGGGTTTGTTTGGGTACAAAGGAAACGATTCTGAGAGCGTAATATGCCGCCATTGGGCGGGGTCTACAGCACAAGATGTAACCAATGCGCTGATTGGTGATTAAATCTATGTTAACTTAGTGTTAGTAGAAAATGACTTTTTATCGGTAGGCTATAACCCTGAGTTAACTGTTCATGAAACTGCGTCATCTGGAAATCTTCTATGCCGTCATGACCTGCGGCTCTTTATCGCGGGCGGCGGAAGCGCTCAATATTTCCCAGCCCGCGGCCAGCAAAGCGTTAAAAAGCGCCGAAATGAGGCTGGGTTTTACCCTGTTTCAGCGGGTGCGCGGCAAGCTGCTGCCGACCAGCGAGGCGATCACACTTTTCGAAAAAGCGCAGAGCATTTATCAGGACCTGGACAACCTGCGCCTGCTGGCCGACAACCTGGCTCGCGATCCGCGCGCCAAGATCACTTTAGGCTGTCTGCCAAGCCTGGGGTTAAGCCTGGTGCCGGAGCTGGTGACCGACTTTTATCAGCAAAACAGCAACCTGGTGATGACGCTCACTACCGAGCACACCGAGACGCTGGTCAAAAAACTGGATTTGCGCGAGATAGATTTGGCGCTGACGCTACAGCCGGTGCAGCAGGGGGAGATCCTGACCACCCTGATTGCCGAAGTACCGCTGGTGTACATCGACCGTCATTATCGTCAGGGGGCGGTGGAGATCGATCAGATCGACCAGCAGCGCTGGATCTCGCCGGGACCGCACTCGCTCTCTGCCGCCATCGCCACCCGTCGCGACTTTTCCACCACCCGGCTAAACGTCCAGACCTACTATATGGCCACCGAGTTCGTGAAGCGCGGCATGGGCTGCAGCATCACTGATATCTTTTCCGCCCAGCACAACCTGGCCCCGGAGATGATCCATCCCATTACGCCGCCGATGGCGATTAACCTCTGTCTGTTACGCCGGGCCGACGTTTCCCTGAGCCCGATGGCGCAAAAGTTCGTCGATTTTCTCTGCCAGCGTCTGCGCCAGCAGCTCAAGGAGATTAACCTGCGGTTATACCCTGACCATAAAAAGTCAATTGCGCCGCTGGGGTAAATGCTTTGACATAACCCGATAAATTTATCAGCGGTGGATATATCGGGTTATGAACAAACGCATTGTCATTATCGGCGGCGGCGTGGTCGGTCTGGCCACGGCCTGGGAACTGATCAAGCGCGGCCATCAGGTGCAATTACTGGAGCGCAATGCCGAACCGGGCAGCGCCACCAGTTTTGCCAACGGCGGACAATTAAGTTACCGCTACGTCGCCCCCCTTGCCGACAGCGGCGTTCCTCTGCAGGGAATGAAATGGATGGGCAAAGCCGATTCGCCGCTGAATATGCGTCTCAGGATGTCTCTCCAGCAGTGGCGCTGGCTGCTGCAGTTTCTGCGCGCCTGTAATAACCAGACCAATAAAATGAATGGCGACCATATCTTACGCCTGTCGCTGCTCAGCCGTCAGGTCATGCAGGCGTGGCGGGATGAGGATAATCTTGCCGATTTCCACTGGCGGCGCAGCGGAAAATTAATTATCCATCGTCGCGAATATGATTTTAATAAAGCAGCAAAAGGGATTGATCCTCAGTATCAGCAGGCGCTGAATGCTGAAGCCTGCCTGCAGCTGGAGCCGGCGCTCAAACATATTAGTCCTTCTCTGCTGGGCGGAATCTATTCGCCAGGCGATGAAACGGCAGATTGTCATCAGTTCTGCCTTGCCCTGCTCGACAAGCTCAATGCCAGCAGCGACTTTAGCCTGCTGACCCAGTGTGAGGTGCGGCGACTCCATAAGCGCGGGGGACGCATCAGCAGCCTTGAGACCAGTCAGGGGACCCTCACCGGCGATGAGTATGTCGTCGCCGCCGGTAACGGCAGTGGTTCTCTGCTTGGGCATCTGGGGGTTCGCGTGCCGCTGTGCGCCCTGAAGGGGTACAGCCTGACCCTGCCCTATCCTGAAAAAGCAGGTATTGCCCCTGACATCAGCGTCACCGACTACGGGCACAAAATCGTTTATGCCCGCCTTGGCCAACAACTGCGCATCGCGGCGATGGTGGACATCGGCTACGACGGCGACGAACTGCGCGAATGCCGCATTCAGGCGCTGAAGAACATCGTCGCCCGCAGCTTTCCTGAACTGGAGGGGCTGGACGAGGCCGAAGTCTGGACCGGCATGCGCCCGTCAACGCCAGCAGGCCCGCCGATGCTGGGGCGCGCCGGCTACCCCAACCTGTGGATGAACCTCGGCCAGGGTAGCCTCGGCTTTACTCTCGCCGCCGGCAGCGCGGTGGTGCTGGGCGCGTTAATCGACAATCAGATGCCAGACATTTCTTTAGAAGGTCTCACATGGAAACAAACCGCATGACAATTATTCGCAATAATCCACAACTTCGTCTTGCCGCCAGCGTTGCGTATGGCGATCTGCTGTTCCTCTCCGGGCAGACGCCAAAAAGCAATGAAGACGATATCGTTTTACAAACCCGTGAAGTACTGGAGAAGATCGACGCGCTGCTGGCCGCAGCCGGGAGCGATAAGCAGCACATTCTCTCCGCGCAGATCTGGTTGAAAAATATCGAGCGTGACTTTGCCGCATTCAATGAGGTGTGGGTGCAATGGATGCCGGAAGGCTATAGCCCGGCGCGAGCGGCCGTGCAGGCGGAGATGGCGCGACCAGAAATCCTGGTGGAGATCATGCTCACCGCCGTCAAAGCGTAAAGATTGACAGAAAAGAAAAAGGCCGCAATGCGGCCTTTTTAATTAGTGCAGATTATTTGTCTTTCGGCGACGCGTTTTCGACACGGCTTTTCAGCTTCTGACCGGGTCTGAAGGTCACCACGCGCCGGGCTGTAATGGGAATATCCTCCCCCGTCTTCGGGTTACGTCCCGGGCGTTGGTTTTTATCCCGCAAATCGAAGTTGCCGAACCCGGAGAGTTTGACCTGTTCTCCGTTTTCCAGAGCACGACGGATCTCTTCGAAAAACAACTCGACCAGTTCTTTGGCATCCCGCTTGCTAAGCCCAAGCTTATCAAACAGATATTCTGACATTTCAGCTTTTGTAAGCGCCATAGGTTCAATCCCTCAATGATGCCTGGAATCGCTCTTTTAATGCCTCTACACATCTGGCAACGGTAGCGGCAATCTCCTCTTCTTCGAGTGTACGGCTGGTATCCTGCAGGATCAGGCTAATCGCAAGGCTCTTATACCCTTCCGCCACACCCTTACCACGGTACACGTCAAATAAGTTTACGCCAACTACCTGATTTACGCCAACTTTCTTACATTCGGCTAAAACATCGGCGGCAGCCACGTTTTCCGCGACCAGCACCGCGATGTCGCGACGGTTCGCCGGGAAGCGGGAAATATCGCGCGCCTGAGGCACCACGCGGTCTGCGAGCTTGTTCCACTCCAGTTCGAACACCAGAGTGCGACCGTTCAGATCCAGTTTACGTTCCAGCTCAGGATGAACAACCCCAATGAAACCAATGCGTTCACCTTTAAGATAAATCGCTGCGGATTGTCCCGGATGCAGCGCGGTGGTCGCTTCAGCACGGAATTCGATATCCGCCAATTTTCCGGTTAAATCCAGAACGGCTTCCAGATCGCCTTTCAGATCATAGAAATCGACCGTCTCTTTCGCCAGTGTCCAGTGCTCTTCGTAGCGGTTGCCGCAGATCGCCCCGGCCAGCATCACATCCTGACGAATGCCCAGCGGCGCATTGGTGTCCGGCACAAAGCGCAGGCCGCTCTCAAAGATGCGCACCCGGCTCTGCTGACGGTTCTGGTTGTAGACCACGGTGCCCAGCAGGCCAGTCCACAGCGACAGGCGCATAGCCGACATTTCGCTGGAGATCGGGCTTGGCAGGATAAGCGCCTCTTCCCCGGCGTGGATCAGCTGCTGGACTTTCGGGTCGACGAAGCTGTAGGTGATCACTTCCTGATAGCCTTTGTCGTTCAGCAGCGTTTTCACGCGCTTCAGCGACAGGTCCGCTTCGCGGTGGGTTCCCATGATCAGACCCGCCTGCACCGGCTCGTCAGGAATGTTGTTGTAGCCGTAAACGCGAGCCACTTCTTCAACCAGATCTTCTTCGATCTCCATGTCGAAACGCCAGCTCGGCGCAACCGCCTGCCATTCGCCCTCACCAACCGTCACTTCGCAGCCGAGGCGCTGCAGAATGTCGGTGACCTGCGCGTCGTCGATATGGTGGCCAATCAGGCGATCCAGCTTGCTGCGACGCAGCGTAATGGTGGCGCGTGTTGGTAGATTCTCTTTGCTGGTAACGTCAATGACCGGGCCGGCTTCACCGCCGCAGAGGTCGATCAGCAGACGGGTGGCACGCTCCAGCGCTTTATACTGCAGGGCCGGATCGACGCCGCGCTCATAGCGGTGAGAGGCATCGGTGTGCAGGCCATGACGGCGCGCGCGGCCGGTAATGGACAGCGGGCTGAAGAACGCGCATTCCAGCAGCACGTTCTGGGTTTCGTCGTTAACGCCGGAGTGTTCCCCGCCGAAGATCCCCCCCATCGCCAGCGCTTTGTTATGGTCTGCAATGACCAGCGTGTCGCTGTCGAGCTTTGCTTCAGAGCCATCGAGCAGGACCAGAGTTTCCCCTTCTTTCGCCATGCGCACCACGATCCCGCCTTCAATACGGTCGCGGTCAAAGGCGTGCATCGGCTGGCCCAGCTCAAGCAGCACATAGTTGGTCACGTCAACCACCGCGTCGATGGAGCGGATCCCGCAGCGGCGCAGCTTCTCTTTCATCCACAGCGGCGTCGGCGCTTTGACGTTGATACCTTTCACCACGCGCCCCAGATAGCGCGGGCAAGCCTGCGGCGCGTCAACCTGAATCGGCAGCACGTCGTCAATCGTCGCGGCAACCGGCGTGATTTCCGGCGCGTTCAGCGGCGCTTTGTTCAGGACAGCGACATCGCGCGCCACACCGATGATGCCCAGGCAATCGGCGCGGTTTGGCGTGACGCTGATTTCGATGGTGTTATCGTCAAGCTTGAGGTATTCGCGAATATCGGTGCCGATGGGCGCATCTGCCGGCAGCTCGATGATACCGCTATGGTCGTCGGAAATACCCAGCTCGGAGAAGGAGCACAGCATCCCCTCAGACGGCTCGCCGCGCAGCTTCGCGGCCTTGATTTTGAAATCGCCCGGCAGCACGGCGCCGATGGTGGCTACCGCGACCTTTAGCCCCTGACGGCAGTTTGGCGCGCCGCAGACGATGTCCAGCAGGCGTTCGCCGCCGACGTTGACTTTGGTGACGCGCAGTTTGTCGGCGTTCGGGTGCTGACCGCACTCCACCACTTCCCCGACTACGACGCCGTTGAAGCTGCCGGCAACCGGCTCAACGCCATCTACTTCGAGGCCCGCCATGGTGATCTGATCGGAAAGCGCTTCGCTGTCGATCGCCGGGTTAACCCATTCGCGTAACCACAGTTCACTGAATTTCATTGTTCTGTCCTGCCCTTATTTAAACTGTTTGAGGAAACGCAGATCGTTTTCGAAGAACGCGCGCAGATCGGTGACGCCATAGCGCAGCATGGTCAGACGCTCCATGCCCATGCCGAAGGCGAAGCCGGAGTAGACTTCCGGATCGATACCCACGTTACGCAGCACGTTCGGGTGCACCATCCCGCAGCCCAGCACTTCCAGCCATTTGCCGTTTTTACCCATTACGTCAACTTCCGCAGACGGTTCGGTGAACGGGAAGTAGGACGGACGGAAGCGGACCTGCAGATCTTCTTCAAAGAAGTTGTTCAGGAAGTCGTGCAGCGTCCCTTTCAGGTTGGTGAAGCTGATATTTTTATCAACGATCAGACCTTCCATCTGATGGAACATCGGGGTGTGGGTCTGATCGTAGTCGTTACGATAGACGCGGCCCGGCGCGATAATACGGATAGGCGGCTGCTGGTTTTCCATGGTGCGGATCTGCACGCCGGAGGTCTGCGTACGCAGCAGGCGAGTGGCATCGAACCAGAAAGTGTCGTGGTCAGCGCGCGCCGGATGGTGACCCGGAATATTCAGCGCATCGAAGTTGTGGTAATCGTCTTCGATTTCCGGGCCCGTCGCCACGGTAAAGCCGAGCTCACCGAAGAAACTTTCAATACGGTCGATGGTGCGAGTAACCGGATGCAGGCCGCCGTTTTCAATGCGGCGACCCGGCAGCGAGACGTCAATGGTCTCTGCGGCCAGACGCGCATTCAGCGCTGCGCCTTCCAGTTCAGCTTTACGCGCGTTCAGCGCCTGCTGCACCTGCTCTTTCGCCTCGTTGATGACCGCACCGGCTGCCGGACGCTCTTCCGGCGGCAGCTCACGCAGGGTGGTCATTTGCAGGGTCAGATGCCCTTTTTTACCCAGGTATTCCACGCGGACGTTGTCCAGCGCAGCAACATCTGATGCCTCGTTAATGGCTGCCTTGGCACTGGCAACCAGCTCTGCGAGATGTGACATGGTTTTCCTCATTATGTCGGTGCAGACACCGGTTATAGTGAAATTAATATTCCGAATCCATATACGAAAAAAGCCTCCACAGGGGAGGCTTTCTGGCGCTGTTTTCCGTTTCTTCTTTCACGCGCAAGCCCCCTGAGTTCAGGTGCTAAAGTAAAAAAAGAAGCGGAAAATAGCAGCATTCATGCTTGCATTACCTTGTCTGGTAAGAAACGTCAGAGCTGTATTGAAAAGCCTGCGCCGATAAAAGTCAATGTATTGATGGTGTTGAAACGAAAAGAGGGAGACAAGCTCCCTCTTTCAACTGGCTTATGCCAGAGCTGCTTTCGCTTTTTCGACCAGAGCGGTGAACGCTACTTTGTCGAATACAGCGATGTCAGCCAGGATCTTACGGTCGATTTCAACAGAGGCTTTTTTCAGGCCATTGATGAATTTGCTGTAAGAAATACCGTTCTGACGTGCTGCTGCGTTGATACGTGCAATCCACAGTTGACGGAACTGACGTTTACGTTGACGACGGTCACGGTAAGCGTACTGACCAGCTTTGATAACAGCCTGGAAGGCAACGCGGTATACGCGAGAACGCGCACCGTAGTAGCCTTTAGCTTGTTTCAAAATTTTCTTGTGACGTGCACGTGCAATTACACCACGTTTTACGCGAGCCATGTGTGCTCTCCTGTATCTATTCTAAGTTAAAAAAGTTAAACGTTAACGACTTATGCGTACGGCAGGCACGCGATAACCAGGCCCAGATCGCCTTTGGAAACCATGGCTTTCGGACGCAGGTGACGTTTACGCTTGGTAGCTTTTTTAGTCAGAATGTGACGCAGGTTAGCGTGCTTGTGCTTAAAACCACCTTTACCGGTTTTTTTGAAGCGCTTAGCAGCACCGCGTACGGTCTTAATTTTTGGCATTTTAATAACTTCCACTTCGCATTGTTAATAAACGAAACAAAGGCGAACAAAACCAGTGAGCCGAAGCCCACCGGAAATGTTTCTTGATGGCCTTACTGTTTCTTCTTAGGAGCGAGCACCATGATCATCTGGCGGCCTTCGATCTTCGTTGGGAAGGATTCGACTACTGCCAGTTCAACCAGATCGTCTTTCACGCGGTTAAGCACTTCCATACCGATCTGCTGGTGGGCCATCTCACGACCGCGGAAACGCAGCGTGATCTTGGCCTTATCGCCATCTTCGAGAAAGCGAATCAGGCTGCGGAGTTTTACCTGATAGTCACCTTCATCAGTACCAGGGCGGAATTTAATTTCCTTAACCTGGATAACTTTCTGCTTCTTCTTCTGTTCCTTAGAAGACTTACTCTTTTCATAAAGGAACTTGCCGTAGTCCATGATACGACAAACTGGCGGCTCGGCGTTAGGGCTGATTTCAACTAAATCTACTCCAGCCTCTTCAGCCTTTTCGATAGCTTCTCTCAGACTCACAATTCCCAGCTGCTCACCTTCCAGACCTGTTAAGCGAACTTCCTGGGCGCGAATCTCGCCATTAATACGATTCGGACGTGCCGTTTGAACTCGTTTTCCGCCTTTAATACCTTATTCCTCCAGTTGTTGAAGACTGCGGCTGCGAATCTCTTGTTGCAGCTTCTCGATCACTTCATTTACGTCCATGCTGCCGAGGTCTTTCCCGCGACGGGTGCGCACGGCCACTTTGCCGGCTTCGACTTCTTTGTCGCCACAGACCAACATATACGGGACACGACGTAAAGTGTGCTCGCGGATTTTAAAGCCAATCTTCTCATTTCTCAAGTCTGCTTTTACACGAATGCCCGCATTTTGTAGTTTACGCGTCAATTCGTTAACGTATTCAGCCTGAGAATCGGTAATATTCATGACCACTACCTGCACTGGTGCAATCCAGGTTGGGAAGAAGCCTGCGAACTCTTCGGTCAGGATGCCAATGAAGCGCTCCAGAGAACCGAGAATCGCACGGTGAATCATGACCGGCACCTGACGCTCGTTGTTTTCGCCCACATAGGAGGCGCTTAAACGCTGCGGCAGAGAGAAGTCCAGCTGTACGGTACCGCACTGCCATGCACGATCGAGGCAGTCATACAGGGTAAATTCAATTTTCGGGCCGTAGAACGCCCCTTCACCCAGTTGATATTCAAATGGGATGTTATTTTCTTCCAGCGCCACCGCCAGATCCGCTTCCGCGCGATCCCAGGTCTCGTCGCTACCGATACGTTTTTCCGGGCGAGTCGACAGTTTGACGACGATCTTCTCGAAGCCAAAGGTGCTATACATATCGTAGACCATACGAATACAGGCGTTCACTTCATCGCGAACCTGATCTTCAGTACAGAAGATATGCGCATCATCCTGGGTAAAGCCGCGCACGCGCATCAGACCATGCAGCGCGCCAGACGGTTCGTTACGGTGGCAGCTACCGAATTCCGCCATACGCAGCGGCAGGTCGCGGTAGGATTTCAGCCCCTGGTTGAAGATCTGCACGTGACCCGGGCAGTTCATCGGCTTGATACAGTATTCACGGTTCTCAGAAGAGGTGGTGAACATCGCATCTTTGTAGTTGTCCCAGTGGCCGGTTTTTTCCCACAGCACACGGTCCATCATGAACGGACCTTTTACTTCCTGATACTGGTACTCTTTCAGTTTAGAACGAACAAACGTTTCCAGTTCACGGAAGATGGTCCAGCCGTCATTGTGCCAGAACACCATCCCCGGCGCCTCTTCCTGCATGTGATACAGGTCGAGCTGCTTACCGATTTTACGGTGGTCACGCTTGGCGGCTTCTTCCAGACGCTGCAGGTAGGCATTCAGCGCTTTTTTATCTGCCCACGCGGTGCCGTAGATACGCTGCAACATTTTATTGTTGCTGTCGCCGCGCCAGTAGGCTCCGGCGGTTTTCATCAGCTTAAAGTGATGGCAGAAGCGCATGTTCGGTACGTGCGGACCGCGGCACATATCGATATATTCTTCATGATGATACAGGCCAGGCTTGTCATCATGGGCAATGTTTTCATCAAGAATAGAAACTTTATAGCTTTCGCCGCGTTTCACGAAGGTTTCACGCGCTTCATGCCAGCTCACTTTCTTCTTGATAACGTCGTAGTTTTTCTCGGCGAGCTCATGCATACGTTTTTCGAGCGCGTCGATATCTTCCTGGGTCAGGGTGTGGTCGAGGTCTACGTCATAGTAGAAACCATTATCGACAACCGGACCGATAGCCATTTTGGTGTTGGGCCATAGCTGTTTGATGGCATGGCCTAACAGGTGCGCGCAGGAGTGACGAATGATCTCCAGCCCTTCTTCATCTTTCGCGGTGATGATAGAGAGAGTGGAATCGGATTCGATCGGGTCACAGGCGTCTACCAGTTCACCGTTTACCCGCCCGGCAATGGTGGCTTTCGCCAGGCCTGGACCGATATCCAGCGCGACATCCATCGGACTAACTGCGTGGTCAAAATGGCGTTGGCTGCCATCAGGAAGCGTAATTACAGGCATTTTATGTCCTTATTTGCAGTGGTGCCCCGCACGAAAGAGCACATACAAAACTATATAATCATAATTATCATCAGGTTAAGGCGCAGTTCCCGCTTCACTCTGCGAAAATAGGAGCACGACCGGAACGATCGCTCCCCCCTGCAGCCGCCTGCTGATAACACCGGGGAGTAGTTTACACATCATTGGTACGTGATTAAAGCCGCGACAGCATAAATGATGGCGGAATGCGGAGAAAACAAGAGGGCCACGGATAAAAAGCAGAATATAAGCGATGTGGCGCGGTAATATTGGCCAATGGCGCCGGACGATATTATTCGGACATGATAAAAGAGAGGTAGAGATATTACCTGCTGAATGTATACCGCGGGCCATTAAACCGGTACCACTTAACCCGGCTTATTAGACCGCTCGCGAAACGATAGCCTGCAATATTAAGACCACTCGCCGGCCATCAGCGTATGCACATTAAAGGCGTCGTTCATGGATTTTCCGGTGGTAGGGGCGCCGGGCGCAATATTCGAACCAGCCTCAACGTCAGTGGCTTTGGCGATACCTACCTGGGTATGATCCTGATGACCCGATGGCGGAACGGGCGTGGCGGCTGATGCGCCAAAAGAAAGCACGCACAGCGCCAGGGCTGCGATGGTATAACGATTGTTTTTCATGATGTTAATTCTCTTATTACGGAAATCAGACCGGGCAATGTCGCCCTCCGGTCAGTGCTTGTTAGTATAGATCCAGATCACATATTTGTCCGTCGAATATTTAGCTATTTGTGTCAAATAGAATGAATATTTGTCAGGCGCTCGTGAATAATGGAGAAAAAATGGAGGGCTATTTCCTTTTTACAAAAAGTAAAACGAACGGCCAGAAAAAATAATATCACTAATTGCTAAAACCAAAACGAACAGGCCGGGGAAAACCCGGCCTGAAATATTACATCTTATACCCGAGGGAGAGCGAGGTCCGGCGATCGGTATGCTCCGGCGCGGACGCAGGCGGCTCAGAGTTCCAGGTCACGTTGTAGGCGACCTTCAGGGCGAAATGGGCGTTAATCGCCACGTTTAACGCGCTCTCTGAGTTGACCGTGGTGTCCTCGGCGCCGAACACCGATACCCCTTGCGAAAATTTGGCGTTATCGGTCATCTGCCAGGCCCATGTACCCGAAGCATAACCCAGCGGCTGGGTATCAGTATCCCCGTCGGTATATTCGTCATAGCGAACGCCAGGACCGAATTCAAACCGCAGACTGTGCACCGGCCCGTTGAGGATCTGACGACCATAGCCCGCCGTCACAACATCGCGCTGTTGATAGCCGTTGTAGCGGTCAGTTAGCCAGCTACCCTGACCAAAAACATAGTTCATATCGGTCAGGTTGTAGCGGCTACGTCCGCCGACAGCATATTTTTCTGAGGATCGCTCATCATTGGACGACGTGTTGCTGGCGTTGCCCCACAGCGACCAGGCGGTGGTATTACCATACCAGGTCAGGGTGGAATCCGCCGTCATCGAAGAGCTCTTGGTGTTGCCGGACTGCGCCAGGTAGCCTGCGTTAACCACCCCTTCGAACGGTTTTTTGGCAGCGGAAGGGTCATCCATGACGGTAAATACAGAATCATCGGCCATTGCGCCAACAGACGCAAAAAGCCCCCCCGCCAGCATAACCGCTGCGGGTACTGTCTTTAAAAGCTTCATTATAACTCTCTAAAATACATTTTTTTAGGACAGTACAAATGATGAACAGGCATAATCTCGCCGGCTCATTGAATTTAGCGTCCGTACAACATAAAAGAGACCTGAGGGTCCCGGAAACTTTCGCGAGGATCGCGGAGTGCAGGTCCTAAGAAAGGTAGCAAATTATAAAAAAGCACGAATAACATAGCAATCACTTACTCTTTCGTTTTTTGAATAAGACAGCTCCGGAAACAATCTTTATTTCATAATGAAAATAGAGGCATCTTTGCAAAACTGTCAGGAACTGGACTTTCCCTCCCCGAGTCATCGTGCCATGCTTAAATTAACGACAGTCGCCGTATTAAGGAGGAGAAGGAATGACCAAAATTTACACGCTCACGCTGGCCCCCTCGCTGGATAGCGCCACGCAAACCCCACAGATCTACCCGGAAGGCAAACTTCGCTGCAGCGCGCCGGTATTTGAACCTGGCGGCGGCGGGATCAATGTGGCCCGCGCCGTGACCTTTCTCGGCGGCAAAGCCACCGCCATTTTCCCGGTCGGTGGCGCTACCGGCGAGCATCTTGCCGCCCTGCTGGCCGATGAGCAGGTGCCGGTCGAGACCGTCGAAACCCGCGACTGGACGCGGCAAAACCTGCACGTCCACGTGGCCGCCAGCGGCGAACAGTATCGCTTCGTTATGCCCGGCGCGGCACTGACGGACGATGAATTCCGCCGTCTGGAAGAGAAGGTTCTGACTATCGAACCCGGCTCTCTGCTGGTGGTCAGCGGCAGCCTGCCGCCAGGTATTAGCGTCGATAACCTGATGCAGCTGGTGAAAAATGCGCAACAGCAGGGACTGCGCTGCATCATTGACAGTTCCGGCGATGCGCTGGCCGCCGCGCTGGACGTCGGCAATATTGAGCTGGTGAAACCGAACCAGAAAGAGCTTAGCGCCCTCGTGCAGCGCGATCTCAGCCAACCCGATGACGTGCGCCTTGCCGCTCAGTCGTTGATCCAGTCCGGTAAAGTGCGCCGGGTGGTGGTCTCCCTGGGTCCGCAGGGGGCGTTAGGCGTGGACGCCAGCGGCAGCGTTCAGGTTGTGCCGCCACCGATGAAAAGCCAGAGCACCGTCGGGGCTGGCGACAGCATGGTGGGCGCCATGACCTTGCGTCTGGCGGAAAACGCCAGCCTTGAAGACATGGTTCGCTTTGGCGTCGCCGCCGGTAGCGCCGCGACCATCAACCAGGGCACCCGCCTCTGCTCGCGGGCCAATACGCAAAAAATCTATGATTATCTCTGCGGGCGTTGATCTTCCCGGCCCCCTCCGCGCAGGCGGAGGGGAATCACAATATAAGCAGGATGGTCTATGCTGGAAAGGCCATGCATAACAACGGGGTGTAGAGATGAGCAATGAGATTACCGCCTGGGTCGTCAGCGTGACCTTCCATGAACAGGCGCTGACGGAGATCAATGAGGTAAGCAACCATTTTACCCGTGCCGGGTTTGTACTGACGCTCAATGATGAAGAGGGCACGCCCCATGAGCTGGGTACCAACACCTTCGGCCTGCTGAGCGGCCAGACGGCCGAGGAAGTTAAGGCCCTCAGCGCTGGCCTGGCGGAAGCGGCCCTTGGCCGCCCGGCGGAAATCGCTGTGGCCACATTCGCCGAGTGGTTAAAAGCTCAATAAGTGCGTTTAGCGCAACGGAAAGCGTCAGTTGTGCGTCAGTTCCAGGTTTACCCGGTAGTAATGCGCTAACCTTATGATATGGTGGAAAACATGGGGAGAGACAGCATGTGGCAAGCAATCAGTACTCTTTTACGCGATTGGCATACCGAAGACGCTGAAATCGAACTGAAAACCGAGCTGCCCGGTGGAGAGATCCATTCCGCCTGGCATTTACGCTTCGGCGGGAAAGATTACTTCGTGAAATGCGACGAACGGGAACTTCTGCCTATCTTCACCGCCGAGTCCGATCAGCTGGAGCTGCTGTCGCGAAGCAAAACCGTTCGCGTACCGCAGGTCTTTGCCGTCGGCAGCGATCGCGACTATAGCTTCGTGGTCATGGAGTACCTCCCTCCCCGTCCGCTGGATGCGCACAATGCGTTTCTGCTTGGCCAGCAGCTAGCCCACCTCCATCAGTGGAGCGATCAGCCGCAGTTCGGTCTGGATTTTGATAACGATCTTTCCACCACGCCGCAGCCCAACGCCTGGCAGCGTCGCTGGTCGGTTTTTTTTGCCGAGCAGCGTATCGGCTGGCAGCTGGAGCTCGCGGCGGAGAAGGGATTGCACTTTGGCGATATCGATACCTTAGTCGATATGGTACAGCAGCGACTGGCCAACCATCAGCCGCAGCCTTCGCTGCTGCACGGGGATCTGTGGTCCGGCAACTGCGCCTTAGGGCCGGATGGCCCCTATATATTCGATCCCGCCTGCTACTGGGGCGACCGCGAGTGCGATTTAGCCATGCTGCCGATGCATCCGGAACAGCCCCCGCAAATCTATGACGGCTATCAGTCCGTTTCGCCTCTGCCATCGGGTTTTCTCGATCGTCAGCCGATTTATCAGCTTTATACTCTGCTGAACAGAGCGATTTTGTTTGGCGGCCAGCACCTGGTAACGGCCCAGCAGGCGCTGGATGATGTATTGATGGAGAAAATGCGTTAAACAAGCTTCACGGCGGACCTTGCAGGTCCGCCGCAGCGTTTTATCAGTTAATCTCGACGCCGTTCAGGCGGAATTTGATGGTCATCGTTACGCCGGTACCCGGTCTTCCCTGCTGATAACGCCATCTGCGCATCGCGCTTTTCACCTCGCGTTCGAACATATTCGCCGGCTGAGCAGAGAGGATCTGCAGATTATCAATGCGGCCATCAGGCGAAACGTCAAACTTCACCCGTACCGTCCCTTCAATGCGCAGCGCCTGAGCGCGCGCCGGATAGGACGGCTGAACGCGGCTGATCGCCCGCGGGCCGCTCGGAGCAGTAACGGTGGGTTTAGCCGCTGCGGTCGAGGTACTTGGCGCTGTACGCGCCGGCGCCGTATTGTTGTTTTCAAACGGCGAGGCCGGACGCGGCTCTGCTGCCGGCTTCACTTCCCGCTTCGGCTGTTCAACCTTTTTCTCCGGCTTAGGCTTGGGTTTAGGTTTGGGCTTCGGCTTAGGTTCCGGTTTATGGATCACCACCGGCGCCTCTTTCGGCGGTTCAGGCACTACCTCTGGCTCCGGCTCAGGTTCGGGTTCAACAACGGGCTCCACGACAGGCTGCGCCGCCGGAGGCGGCTCAAGATCGGCCGGCGCCACCATTGTGATCTCTATCGGCTGCGTCGGAGAAGGCTGTTCAATAACCTGATGTACCGAGGTATAAAGCAGCCCCGCCACAACGGCACCGTGGATAGCCACGGACAGCAGCGTTGGCCACGGAAAGCGGCGAGGTAAATCAAGGGTCATTGCGCTCATAGTCGTTTCTATTGAAAAATGATGCTCCGATTTTAAATGCAAATAGCAATCATATTCAATAAGGCGTCTTAACCTGAGTCAATTTTTGCCGCCATTTGCAGAAAAAAGCTGCGTCGGCAGTGCTTTCCACTCCAGAGCGCATCTTTGCATTGCAGTCCATCGCTGTTTAACTTAACGTAATTCGCCTGATTATTGATAAGGAGCTTTGCCGTGCTTTACGTTATCTACGCTGAAGATATCGCCGATTCTCTGGAAAAGCGGCTGTCGGTTCGCCCCGCGCATCTCGCGCGTTTACAACTCTTACACGATGAAGGCCGACTGCTTACCGCCGGGCCAATGCCGGCCGTTGACAGTAACGAACCGGGCGCAGCAGGATTCAGCGGCTCAACGGTGATTGCCGAGTTTGAATCGCTGGAAGCGGCCCAGGCCTGGGCCAATGACGATCCGTATATCGCCGCCGGGGTTTACCGCCAGGTCTCTGTTAAGCCATACAAAAAGGTTTTTTGAAAATACCCTTTCCTTTTTCTGGCTAACCACAAAAACACCCAGGTCATCAGAATGAAGGGCGCATTTTGGTACACGACATTGAAGTGTCGCCCTTTTTAACCTCGCGAAAGCGTTGACTGTTATCCGCCTGAGAAGCCTGGAAGATGAGCACGCACTTTCTCCTGCTACCCCATCATCGACCATCGCCTCGCTTTTTTCGGCAATAGAAAATGCTGACAAAACATCGACGCCGCGCGTGATAGTGAATTACTAATACCTTGTGTAAGGCTGTTAGGGAGGATCGCGTTGTTATTTAGCGCTTGCATTTAATGTCAGCACATCCTGATATAGCCCTATAAATCTACAGTGCAATAGAAAGAAAATAATTACTGAAAGATAGTTGCTTCCCGACAGGTATGAAAGCCCGAAAAAAATATTATTGGGCATCCACTGCGGATGCCGCGGAACCGAACGTAGCCCCTCTTGCTATATTCAGGACCGTAGCCGCTTGAAAGCACGTGGAAATAACACCCCTGCAGACAAAGGTTTACCTGGCAGGCATAAAGGGATATTAACTACGCTGCCAGCGTTAAGTTGCTGAGCATCATTTTTAAAGCCTATTAATTTCGTTGCGTAAACTTCACGCAGAGTGATAGTAGGGGCATCACTGCTTGATTAAAAAATTTGAAAGGGAATAACAAATGTTTTCAATAAGCCCTGTATTTTTTTGGGCTAACATTTATGTACCTGCCGATTTTGAGGATTATTGTGTGAATACCCTGAAAAAAACCGCATTGCTTTCTGTACTTGCCTTATATATTCCTGTGTCGCAAGCCGCGGCTAAGGAATACAGTCTTGATCCACAGCATACCTCGGTTGTGATCTCCTGGAACCATTTCGGCTTCTCAAACCCTACCGCTTATATCTCTGATGTTTCAGGGAAACTGGCCTTTGATAAAGAGAATCCGGAGAAATCCTCGGTGAACGTCACGCTGCCAGTGAAAACCATTGACGCTCACGTCAAGGCGTTAACGGATGAGTTTTTAGGCAAAGAGTATTTTGATGTTAAAACGTTTCCCGACGCCACTTTCCAGAGTACCAAAGTGGAAAGCAAAGGCGACAATAAATATGATGTGGAAGGTAATTTGACCATTAAAGGCATCACCAAACCGGTGGTCCTGCATGCCGTCCTGAATAAGCAGGATATGCACCCAATGGTGAAAAAAGAGGCCATTGGATTTGATGCCACCGGGGTGATAAAACGTTCAGACTTTAAGCTTGATAAATATGTGCCGGCGGTAAGTGATAACGTCACCATCACGTTATCCACGGAAGCCTATGCAAAATAAGTAAAAGCTGGCGCAACGATTGCGTTTTATTCAGGATGCTTATTGCATGGCCTCTCTGGATAATATAACAGGCTCAGATTATTCATGGTCAGGATCGGTCGGTTCATTGAGCTTCAACGCGCTGGACCGCTTAATAACCCCCTTGCCTGTCTGAGTCTGTTTTCTCATTCCCTCAGTTCCCGCCTGGTTACCGCAGCTGGCCGGTCATATCATTAAGCATTTAACAACCCCATGCCCTTCCTGAGCGGCAATAAACCCTGAGCGGCAATAAATGCTATCTGACGGTTAATTCCTGTCGCCGCAAATGACTTGGCTCTGGCTCTTATCGTCCGTCATTACAAGCCAGGCGTAGCATCTCTTTTTCACTGAGGCGGGAGCTCTGTTTTGTCGTCGCATCGCAGCATGAAAAACCATCATTGCCCTATGGCGATGTGCAACGGGAATTTAGCGCAGAGAGAAAACGACAACGGCACCGCGTACGGTGCCGTTTGCCTGCTCGCTTAGCTGTCAGGGAAGATAAACAGCAGGGCATGACGCTGCCGTTTCACCAGTCCCTTCCTGATAGCGAGGATCCGCATATTGCGGCGCGATTGGGCTTCCAGCCAGCGCGCTTTACGGCGATTCACCTGTCTCAGCATGCGCCAGCGCCCTACTTCCGTTCTACTACGCTTCATTGCAACGACTCTACGAGTGAAAACAGCCCCCATTATAAACCTCTGCCAGCAACTGACTACCGCTTTCGCTGCGTTTTTATTTGCCAGAAAAATACTGATGCGTAAACTCATCACATATCGTCATTCAAAAGGATTTTACATCTATGACAACCTTTTACACGGTGGTGAACTGGCTGGTCATTCTGGGGTACTGGCTGTTGATCGCCGGTGTAACATTACGAATTCTAATGAAACGCCGCGCTGTCCCGTCCGCCATGGCATGGTTGCTGATCATTTATATCCTGCCGCTGGTGGGGATCATCGCCTATCTCTCCTTTGGCGAGCTGCATCTCGGCAAGCGTCGGGCCGAGCGCGCCAGGGCGATGTGGCCCTCGACGGCCAAGTGGTTAAACGACCTCAAAGCCTGCAAACATATCTTCGCGGAAGATAACAGCCCGGTGGCCGAATCCCTGTTCAAGCTGTGCGAACGGCGTCAGGGCATTGGCGGCGTAAAAGGCAACCAGCTACAGCTGCTGACGGAATCTGACGACGTGATGCAGGCCCTGATCCGCGATATTCAGCTGGCCCGTCACAACATAGAGATGGTCTTTTATATCTGGCAGCCCGGCGGCATGGCCGACAGCGTCGCTGAATCGCTGATGGCCGCCGCTCGCCGCGGGGTTCACTGTCGGCTAATGCTCGACTCCGCGGGCAGCGTGGCCTTTTTCCGCAGCCCATGGGCGGCGATGATGCGTAACGCCGGTATTGAAGTCGTCGAAGCTCTTAAGGTTAACCTGATGCGCGTGTTCCTGCGCCGGATGGACCTGCGTCAGCATCGTAAAATGGTGATGATCGATAACTATATCGCCTACACCGGCAGCATGAATATGGTCGATCCGCGCTACTTTAAACAGGACTCAGGAGTCGGACAGTGGATTGATCTAATGGCGCGAATGGAAGGCCCGGTGGCGACCTCGATGGGCATCGTCTACTCCTGCGACTGGGAAATAGAGACCGGCAAGCGCATTCTGCCGCCGCCGCCGGACGTCAATATCATGCCGTTCGAAGAGGCCAGCGGACATACTATTCACACGATCGCCTCCGGACCGGGCTTTCCGGAAGATCTGATTCATCAGGCTCTCCTCACCGCCGCCTATGCGGCGAAAGAGCATCTGATCATGACCACCCCCTACTTCGTACCCAGCGACGACCTGCTGCATGCGATCTGTACCGCCGCCCAGCGCGGCGTTGACGTGAGCATTATTTTACCGCGCAAGAACGATTCGCTGCTGGTAGGCTGGGCCAGCCGGGCCTTCTTCACCGAGCTGCTGGCGGCCGGGGTCAAAATCTATCAGTTTGAGGGCGGACTGTTGCATACCAAGAGCGTGCTGGTCGATGGCGAGCTAAGTCTTGTGGGGACCGTCAACCTGGATATGCGCAGCCTGTGGCTCAACTTCGAGATTACCCTGGTCATCGATGACGCCGGTTTCGGCAGCGATCTGGCGGCGGTTCAGGATGATTATATCTCGCGCTCGCGCCTGCTGGATGCCCGTCTCTGGTTAAAACGTCCGCTGTGGCAGCGGATCGCCGAGCGACTGTTTTACTTCTTCAGCCCGTTGCTGTAAAACGTGCCCATCAGATACCGAATGAGTAGCAATCATGGATATGGATTTAAACAACCGCCTGACCGAAGACGAAACGCTCGAGCAGGCTTACGATATCTTCCTCGAACTGGCGGCCGACAATCTCGACCCGGCGGACATCATTCTGTTTAACCTGCAGTTTGAGGAGCGCGGCGGCGCCGAACTGTTCGACCCTTCGGCAGACTGGGAAGAGCATGTGGATTACGATCTCAACCCGGATTTCTTCGCCGAAGTGGTGATTGGTCTGGCGGATACCGACGGCGGGGAAATCAATGATATCTTCGCCCGCGTTCTGCTGTGCCGCGAGAAAGATCATAAGCTGTGCCATATTCTGTGGCGTGAATAACCTTTAACATCCAGTAAAAAGCCTGCCGCGGTTCTCCCGGCAGGCTTTTTTATGTCGCCAGCTTACTTCGGCAAGGCATGACCGCAGGCATGGCAGAAACGGGCGTTATCGTCATGGTCGCCCTGCTGACACTGCGGACACAGGCGCTGCTGTCGTCGACGATTCAGGGCGCTGGTCATATGCGTGGTGATAAGTCCGGTCGGTATGGCAATAATGGAGTAGCCGATCAGGATAAGAATGGAGGCCAGGATGCGACCCAACGGCGTGTGCGGCGTGATGTCTCCGTAGCCGACGGTGGTGATGGTCACGATGGCCCAATAGACCGAGGCGTTAAGCGTGGTAAAGCCGTATTCCGGCCCCTCAATCAGATACATTAACGAGCCGAAAATCACCATCACAATGGCGATAAACGAATAAAACAGGATCAGCTGATGGCGCGCGCTGACAATCGCTCGCCAGAATACGTTGAGCGAAGGCATAAAGCGCAGTAGTTTGAGAATACGCAGCGCGCGGATCGCCCGCATTGCCCGCCAGGCGAATACATAATTGAGGCTAATTTCCGGCCATAGCCACATCACATACAGCGGTAAAATCGTCGCCAGGTCAATCAGCCCCCAAAAGCTGAAAATATAGTGGAGCGGATTGGGCCAGGTAGCGATACGCAGCAGGTATTCCAGGGTAAAGACCGCAGTCACCAGCAGCTCCAGCCAGACAAAAATATGCCATTCATCTAATGTCAGGTGATATTGCGTGCCCAGTCCCGACTCGATAAATATCACCAGTACGCTGAGCAGGGCGAAAAGTCCGCACAGCCCTTCAAAGCGGCGGCCGGAACGTCGGTTCTGATCGAAAAGTAAATGATAAAGCCGCAGACGAGCGGCAGAAAGCATACCCACTTCGTTAACCTCGCAAAAAAAAGGGCTGACCTGCGTCAGCCCCTGAGATTATAACGGGTCTACCTTAAGGCAGGAAACCGCATGGCGGAAACTGCCTTCCAGCACCGGGCGGGTTTTGGCGCACTCCGGTCCGGCAAGCGGACAGCGGGTGCGGAATACGCAGCCTGAGGGCGGATTAATCGGCGAGGGTAATTCGCCTTCCAGCAGTTGGATAGTTTTCGTTTTCTCGAGATCAGGATCGGGGATCGGCACCGCCGACATCAGCGCTTTGGTATAGGGATGCAGCGGATTATGGTACACCTCGTCGTAGGTCCCCAGCTCCACCGCATGGCCCAGATACATTACCAGAACCCGATCGGAGATATGCTTAACCACCGCCAGATCGTGAGCGATAAATATCAGCGATAGCCCCATCTCACGCTGCAGTTGCTGCAGCAGGTTGACGACCTGCGCCTGAATCGACACGTCAAGCGCGGAGACCGGCTCATCGCAGATAATCAGCTTTGGCTCAAGGATCAGCGCCCGCGCGATGCCGATACGCTGACACTGACCGCCGGAGAACTCGTGCGGATAGCGGTTGATCAGGTTGGGCAGCAACCCAACTTTCATCATCATCGCTTTGACGCGATCGCGCACTTCCTGACGGGGCATCTTCGGATGATAGGTACGCAGCGGTTCGGCGATAATTTCTCCGATGGTCATGCGCGGGTTCAGCGAGGCCAGCGGATCCTGGAAGATCATCTGGATATCGCTGCGCACGTCGCGCCACTCTTCCTGCTTCATGCCCAGCAGATCTTTACCCAGCCAGGCCACTTTGCCATCGGTCGCTTTCACCAGACCAATAATGGCGCGGGCGAAGGTCGATTTGCCGCAGCCCGACTCCCCTACCACACCGAGGGTTTCACCCTCGTAAAGGCGCAGCGTCACGCCATCCACCGCTTTCAGCGTTTTCGACGGCTGCCAGAACCACTGCTTGCCATCTTTGATATCGAAGTGCACCTTCAGGTCGGCAATTTCGAGCAGGACTTTTCGTTGTTCAGTTACGGCGTTCATAGCAGATCCCCCACCGGTTTAAAGCAGGCGCGCAGGCGGCCTGGCGCGAACGATTCCAGCGGCGGCGCGCTGCTGCACTGCTCCATGGCATGCGGGCAACGCGGCTGGAATGGACAGCCTTTTGGCAATCGCAGCAGGTTCGGTGGGTTGCCGGGAATGGTCAACAACGCATCGCCTTCCGCATCCAGACGTGGAACCGCATTCAACAGCCCAATAGAGTATGGGTGCGACGGTTGATAGAAGACATCGCGCGCCTGACCGTACTCCATGGTGCGCCCGGCGTACATCACCAGCACTTTATCGCAGATCCCTGCCACCACCCCAAGGTCGTGGGTGATCATGATAATGGCCGTGTTGAATTCGCGTTTAAGCTCACTCAACAGCGTCATGATCTGCGCCTGCACGGTAACGTCCAGGGCAGTGGTCGGTTCATCCGCAATCAGCAGCCGGGGCCGGCACAGCAGCGCCATGGCAATCATCACGCGCTGACGCATGCCCCCGGAGAACTCGTGCGGGAACATTTTCATGCGCTTACGCGCTTCCGGCATTTTTACCGCGTCGAGCATCTTCACCGACTCTTCAAACGCTTCGGCTTTACTCAGCCCTTTATGCAGCATCAGGACTTCCATTAACTGCTCGCCCACCCGCATATAGGGGTTAAGAGAGGTCATCGGATCCTGGAAAATCATTGAGATTTGTTCAGCGCGCAGTTTGTTCAGCTCACGCTCGGGCAAATTGAGGATTTGCCGACCGTTAAAGGTGGCGGAACCCCCGATGCGACCGTTGGCCGCCAGCAGTCCCATCAGGGCGAAGGCGGTTTGCGATTTACCGGAGCCGGATTCGCCCACAATGCCGAGCGTCTCGCCCGCCTGCAGGGTGAAGTTCAGATCATTGACGGCGGTGACATCACCATCCGGCGTTTTAAAGGTGACGCGAAGATCTTTCACGTCCAGCAGTAGCCCGCTGTGGCTCTGCGCTTGCGGCGCTTTTGCCGTTTCAATCATGGTCATGGCAGCGCTCCTTAGCGGTCTTTCGGGTCGAGGGCATCACGCAGACCATCGCCGATAAAGTTGAAACAGAACAGGGTCACCACCAGGAAACCCGCCGGGAACAACAGTAGCCAGGGCGAAACTTCCATTGAGTTGGCGCCATCGCTGAGCAATGCCCCCCAGCTGCTGAGCGGCTCCTGCGTCCCCAGTCCCAGGAAACTGAGGAAGGATTCGAAGAGGATCATGCTGGGGACCAGCAGCGAGGCATACACCACCACCACCCCCAACACGTTGGGGACGATATGGCGCAGCACGATGCTCGCCGTCGAGACCCCGCCGACCTGCGCGGCTTCGATAAACTCTTTGCGCTTCAGGCTTAGCGTCTGCCCGCGCACGATACGCGCCATATCCAGCCAGGACACCATGCCGATGGCGACAAAGATCAGCAGGATATTCTGACCAAAAAAGGTCACTAGCAGGATGACGAAGAACATAAACGGGAAGGAGTTGAGGATCTCCAGCAGACGCATCATCACCGAATCCACTTTGCCGCCGAGATAACCGGAGAGAGAACCGTACAGCGTGCCGAGGATCACCGCCACCAGCGCCGCCGCCACCCCGACCATCAGCGAAATGCGCCCGCCGATCGCTACGCGCACCAGCAGGTCGCGCCCGGAGGAGTCGGTTCCGAAGTAGTGGCCGGAGGCCATATCCGGGGCATTGGACATCATGCCCCAGTCGGTATCGAAGTAGGAGAACGACGACACCATCGGCGCGAAGGTAACGAACAGCGCAATAAGCACCAGCATAATCAGGCTGGTCACCGCGGCGCGGTTATGCATAAAGCGGCGACGCGCGTCCTGCCAGAGGCTACGCCCCTCCACTTCCAGCTTCTCACTGAAGTTTTCCAGCGCCTCGCTATTTTTCTTACTTAACATCATGGCGAACTCCGGCTTCAGTAGCGAATCTTCGGATCGATAACGGCGTACAGCACGTCAACGATGGCGTTGAACAGGATAGTCAGGGCGCCAACGAGGATCGTCAGGCTGAGCACCAGCGAGTAGTCGCGGTTAAGCGCCCCGTTAACGAACAGCTGGCCGATCCCCGGCAGGCCGTAAATGGTTTCAATGACCATTGAGCCGGTGATGATGCCCACGAAAGCTGGCCCCATATAGGAGAGCACCGGCAGCAGCGCCGGCTTCAGCGCATGGCGCAGAATAATGCGACGCATCGGCAGCCCCTTCGCCCGCGCGGTGCGGATAAAGTTAGAGTGCAGCACTTCAATCATCGAACCGCGAGTAATACGCGCGATGCTGGCGATATAGGCCAGGGAAAGCGCCACCATCGGCAGGATCATAAATTTCAGCGCCCCGCCGTTCCAGCCGCCGCCCGGCAGCCAGTGCAGGGTAATGGCAAAGATCATCACCAGCAGCGGCGCGACCACAAAGCTCGGAATAACCACGCCGGTCATGGCTACCCCCATCACCGCGTAGTCCCAGCGGGTATTTTGCTTCAGGGCGGCTATCACCCCGGCGGCAACGCCGATCACCACCGCCAGTAAAAAGGCGGCGAAGCCCAGTTTCGCTGAAACCGGGAAGCTGGCGGCCACCAGATCGTTGACGGAATAATCTTTGTATTTAAAAGAGGGACCAAAATCGCCATGCGCCAGCTGCTTCAGATAATTGAAGTACTGCGTCATGATAGGGTCGTTTAAATGGTATTTTGCTTCAATATTCGCCATGACTTCCGGCGGTAGCGTGCGTTCCCCGGTAAAAGGACTTCCCGGCGCCAGACGCATCATGAAGAATGAGATGGTGATAAGAATAAATAGCGTCGGAATCGCTTCCAGACAGCGACGTAAGATAAATTTTAACATTGCCCGTACCTTCTGGCGTGTGCCTTTGCACTGCTCTCAAATAAGACACGATGGAGCGAGCCGAGACCCGCTCCACGTATTGCCATTAATGTTTGATAACGTAGAGGTCTTTGGTATAGACGTTATCCATCGGGTCTTTACCGGTATAGCCACCGACCCACGGTTTCACCAGGCGGGCGTTAACGTAGTAATAGACCGGTACGATCGCGCTGTCTTTGTCCAGCTGCTGCTCTGCTTTCGCATAGGCCGCCGTGCGCTGCGCTTCATCGGATGCTTTTACGGATTCAGCCATAATCTTGTCGAACGCCGGGCTCTTATAGTGCGCGGTGTTCATTGAACTGTCAGAGAGCATGGTGTTCAGGAAAGAGGTTGGCTCGTTATAGTCGGCGCACCAGCCCGCACGCGCCACGTCATAGGTGCCCTGATGACGGGTATCGAGGAACGTTTTCCACTCCTGGTTGACCAGCTTCACGTCAATGCCCAGGTTTTTACGCCACAGCGAGGCGGCGGCAATCGCCAGCTTCTTGTGCAAATCAGAGGTGTTATACAGCAGGTTGAAGGTCAACGGTTTATCGGCGCTATAGCCGGCTTCGGCCAGCAGTTTCTTCGCTTCTTCGTTGCGTTTTTCCTGCGACCAGGTAAACCATTCCGGCTCGCTCAGCTTCGCGCCATCGGTGTAAGGCGGCGTGTAGCCGTAGGCCGGCAGATCGCCCTGTCCTTTCACCTTATTAGCAATAATATCGCGATCCAGACCCAGCTTCAGCGCGGTACGCACGCGCACGTCGGTGAACGGGGCCTTCTGGTTGTTGATTTCGTAATAATAGGTACACAGATAGGGGTCAACGTGCAGCTCGTTGGGGATCTCTTTTTTCAGCTTCTGGAAGAGTTCGATTGGCAACTGGTTATAAGTCATGTCCAGTTCACCGCTGCGGTAGCGGTTAACATAGGTCACTTCGGAAGAGGTCGGCAGCCAGGTAACGGTGTTAATGACGGTTTTAGCATTATCCCAATAGTGCGGGTTACGCTCCATTACGATCCGCTCGTTGACCACCCAGTCTTTCAGAGTATACGCGCCGTTGGTAACGATATTGCCAGGCTGCGTCCACTTTTCGCCAAATTTTTCGATGGCCGGTTTGTAGACGGGAGACATCGCCGGGTTAACCAGCAGTTTATAAAAATAGGGTACCGGTTCGCTGAGGGTGACTTCCAGCGTGTGGTCGTCAATGGCTTTTACGCCCAGCTCGCTCGGCGCTTTCTTGCCGTCAATGATTTCGTCGACGTTAACGATATGACCATATTGCGGATAGCTGGCATAAGGAGACGCGGTTTTCGGATCCACCAGACGCTGCCAGCTGTATACGAAGTCCTGGGCGGTAACCGGCTCGCCGTTAGACCATTTTGCATCTTTACGCAGATGGAAGGTCCAGACTTTAAAATCTTTATTATCCCAGCTCTCCGCCACGCCAGGGATCGGGTGGCCATCTTTCGGCGAAGTATTCAGCAAACCTTCGAACAGGTCGCGGCTAATATTGGCCTCTGGCACCCCTTCGATTTTATTTGGGTCCAGCGATTGCGGCTCGGCGCCGCTATTACGTACCAGGGTTTGCTTCTCTGCCAGCTGCACTCCAGCCGGGACATCCGCTGCCATTGCCATATTGCCGGCGATCAGTGCGGATAGCACTCCCGCGGCGATTAAACGCTTTTTAGTGATGATGGTCATTGTGTTGTAACTCCAGTCATTATAATTACTGGTTTTTTAACCAGCCTGTTTTTCCCGTTTTCGGGTTCTGTCCAACGCAGGAGTTTGCGATTGGCAGATTGCTATCACCGACTTATTTATTACGACCGCTCGAACGGCAGTCTTAACGTCGATTCGTTGCCCTCGCTGGAGGGTCGTTCTGGCGAAATGAGTTAATTAAAAATAATTCTCATTTGCGTACATAATTCAGCAGACGATAACGGCGGAAAGTACCAAAAGGTAAACACCTCCGCCAATGCAATTTGCAAATATGTTACCGAATTCTCTTTTATTGCCGGTTTTGCCAGCGTGACAAGCGTTTGCCATAAAACGTCGATGTAAAAATATTATTATTTATCAGAGCATTACGATAATTTCATCAGCCGACATTCTGAGCAGCGACCACAAGATGCTTTTTTGTACAAAAATTTAACAATAGATTACTTTTTAGCACATTCATCTGCCGCCTTGTTAAAATTACTAATATCATTTCGATGATCCGACAGCAAGTACCAGAGAATGATGTGAAGAAAATAACATCACAGGAGTGGGAGGCGTGAGGAGAATGTTAAGAGAAATATTTCATATCTTAATGAAAAATATGAAATTAATAGCGATATCGCAAAATATTATCCCTACCGCCAGTTCCGCGTTGGCTAATAGGTTTTGCTAATAATCGCGCAGGCGTGAAGCGAGACTCCCCGCCTGCTGGCGACGAACTAACTCAGCAGCCCTGGGAAAAGCGCTTTAATCCCGGTCACAATAAACTCAATGCCGAGAGCCATCAGCAACAGGCCCATAATACGGGTGATGACGTTGATTCCCGTCTGCCCCAGCAAACGGACCAGCCACGGCGCCATACGGAAAATCCCCCAGCAGCAGAGGGCAAATACCGCTATCGCCAGTGAGAACCCGACCAGATGCACCCAGGAGTGGTACCGGGTCCCCCAGACGATAGTTGAACTGATTGCCCCTGGCCCGGCCATTAATGGTAGCGCGAGAGGAACGACGCCGATGCTCTCCCGGACCGCCGTCTCCGACTTTTCCTGCTTGTTCTGCTTATCTTCGCCGAGCTTACCGCTGATCATCGACATCGCGATGGTCACCACCAGGATGCCGCCGGCGATACGGAAGGAGTCAATGGAGATACCGAAAATCTGCAGAATGCCATCGCCGAGGAACAGCGACGTCAGGAGGATGATCGCCACCGACAGGTTGGCGGTGAGGTTGGTCTTATTACGCACCGCAGCCGGCTGATAGCTGGTCATACTGATGAATACCGGAATAATGCCAACCGGGTTAACCAGGGCAAATAAGCCGATGAAAAACTTGAAATATGCAGAAAAATCGAACAGTGATTGAGTCACATTGGGCTCCGCAGCATCATCAAAATTGGCGGTTGACTGTTAACAGCATAAAATAACTGCGCGAAACATACGCTTTTTACCTGCAATATTCATTATAAATATGCATAACCCGGTGATATGTATCGAATGTTAGCCATTTGTATATTTAATGCTAATCGTTTTTTTAATTTCAAAACCCTCCCATCACACTTGATCGAACCGGTCAAAAAGCAGCCAGCTGAAAGGTATCAGCAGCGACAATACTTGATCTAAATCACGTAATTTGTACTCAGAAGTGAGTAATCTTGATGACACCAACAGAGTGGAAGGCAGCAGTACCTGAAAGCGAAAGAGATAAAGCTTTTTTAGTAAATCGGTGAAACAGCGCCCTGATTTTTCTACATAAACATTTACATGCAAGCTGTTAACGGCCTGTCTATAATGTCGAATCGAGCGACTGATTTACTAAAAAAGTTTAACATTATCAGGAGAGCATTATGGCTGTTACTAATATCGCTGAACTGAACGCGCTTGTTGAGCGTGTCAAGAAAGCCCAGCGTGAATATGCCAGTTTCACTCAAGAACAAGTCGACAAAATCTTCCGCGCCGCCGCTCTGGCCGCTGCAGATGCTCGAATCCCTCTCGCCAAAATGGCCGTAGCCGAATCCGGCATGGGCATCGTTGAAGACAAAGTGATCAAAAACCACTTCGCTTCCGAATACATTTACAACGCTTATAAAGACGAAAAAACCTGTGGCGTTCTGTCAGAAGACGACACCTTTGGCACCATCACTATCGCTGAGCCTATCGGCATCATCTGCGGTATCGTACCGACCACTAACCCGACTTCAACAGCCATTTTCAAATCGCTCATCAGTCTGAAAACGCGTAACGCCATCATTTTCTCTCCGCACCCGCGTGCAAAAGAAGCCACCAACAAAGCGGCTGATATCGTGCTGCAGGCTGCCATCGCGGCCGGCGCGCCGAAGGACCTGATTGGCTGGATCGATCAGCCGTCTGTAGAACTGTCTAACGCGCTGATGCATCACCCGGACATCAACCTGATCCTGGCGACCGGTGGTCCAGGCATGGTGAAAGCAGCATACAGCTCCGGTAAACCTGCTATCGGCGTCGGCGCCGGTAACACCCCGGTAGTCATTGATGAAACCGCCGACATCAAACGTGCCGTAGCGTCCGTACTGATGTCTAAAACCTTCGATAACGGCGTGATCTGTGCTTCTGAGCAGTCCGTTGTGGTGGTTGATTCAGTCTATGACGCGGTTCGCGAACGTTTCGCCAGCCACGGCGGCTACCTGCTGCAGGGTAAAGAGCTGAAAGCCGTTCAGGACATTATCCTGAAAAATGGCGCGCTGAACGCGGCTATCGTTGGTCAGCCAGCGGCCAAAATCGCTGAACTGGCAGGCTTCACCGTGCCGGCCACCACCAAAATTCTGATTGGTGAAGTGACCAACGTTGACGAGAGCGAGCCGTTTGCTCACGAAAAACTGTCTCCGACGCTGGCTATGTATCGTGCAAAAGATTTCGAAGACGCGGTAGCCAAAGCAGAAAAACTGGTCGCCATGGGCGGTATCGGTCACACCTCTTGCCTGTACACCGACCAGGACAACCAGCCGGCTCGCGTGGCTTACTTCGGCCAAATGATGAAAACCGCGCGTATCCTGATCAACACCCCGGCTTCTCAGGGTGGTATCGGTGACCTGTACAACTTCAAACTCGCGCCTTCCCTGACTCTGGGTTGTGGTTCCTGGGGTGGTAACTCCATCTCTGAAAACGTTGGTCCGAAACACCTGATCAACAAGAAAACCGTTGCTAAGCGAGCTGAAAACATGTTGTGGCACAAACTTCCGAAATCTATCTACTTCCGTCGTGGCTCCCTGCCAATCGCACTGGATGAAGTGATTACCGATGGTCACAAACGCGCGCTGATCGTGACTGACCGCTTCCTGTTCAACAACGGCTATGCCGATCAGATCACTTCCGTACTGAAAGCAGCGGGTGTTGAGACGGAAGTCTTCTTCGAAGTTGAAGCTGACCCGACGCTGACCATCGTACGTAAAGGTGCCGACCTGGCAAACTCCTTTAAACCAGACGTGATCATCGCCCTGGGCGGCGGTTCCCCGATGGATGCGGCGAAAATCATGTGGGTTATGTACGAACATCCGGAAACCCACTTCGAAGAACTGGCGCTGCGCTTTATGGATATCCGTAAACGTATCTACAAGTTCCCGAAAATGGGCGTCAAAGCCAAGATGGTGGCGATCACTACC
Organism: Klebsiella sp. HMSC16A12; assembly: GCF_001808265.1. Lineage (NCBI taxonomy): Bacteria > Pseudomonadati > Pseudomonadota > Gammaproteobacteria > Enterobacterales > Enterobacteriaceae > Klebsiella > Klebsiella sp. HMSC16A12. The sequence continues at coordinate 69,732 of NZ_KV792609.1, read as the reverse complement.
ACTTCCGGTACCGGTTCTGAAGTTACGCCGTTCGCCGTGGTGACCGATGACGCGACCGGTCAGAAATACCCGCTGGCAGACTACGCGCTGACCCCGGATATGGCCATTGTCGATGCCAACCTGGTGATGGATATGCCGAAATCGCTGTGTGCGTTCGGTGGTCTGGATGCGGTGACTCACGCCCTGGAAGCTTACGTTTCCGTACTGGCTTCTGAGTTCTCTGACGGCCAGGCGCTGCAGGCGCTGAAACTGCTGAAAGAGTACCTGCCGGCTTCCTATCACGAAGGTTCCAAGAACCCGGTTGCCCGTGAGCGCGTACACAGTGCCGCGACTATCGCCGGTATCGCGTTCGCTAACGCCTTCCTCGGCGTGTGTCACTCGATGGCGCACAAACTGGGCTCCCAGTTCCATATTCCGCACGGTCTGGCCAACGCCCTGCTGATCTGCAACGTTATCCGCTATAACGCGAATGACAACCCGACCAAGCAGACCGCGTTCAGCCAGTACGACCGTCCGCAGGCTCGTCGTCGTTACGCTGAAATCGCCGATCACCTGGGCCTCTCCGCACCAGGCGACCGCACCGCAGCGAAAATCGAGAAACTGCTGGCATGGCTGGAAAGCATTAAAGCTGAGCTGGGTATTCCGAAATCTATCCGCGAAGCTGGCGTTCAGGAAGCTGACTTCCTGGCCCACGTTGATAAACTGTCTGAAGATGCATTCGATGACCAGTGCACCGGCGCTAACCCGCGCTACCCGCTGATCTCCGAACTGAAACAGATCCTGCTGGATACCTACTACGGCCGCGAATTCGTCGAAGGCGAAGCCGGTGCGAAAGCCGAAGTTGCTCCGGTAAAGGCTGAGAAAAAAGCGAAAAAATCCGCTTAACCAACAGCGATAGCATCGCGACAAGCCCCGTCACCTGACGGGGCTTTTTTTATCCCCGCTATCAGCCATTCTTTATCGCCAGCTACGCCAACCTATAGCAGACATAAAAAAGGCGCCCACAGGCGCCTGTACGAGCTTCTGAGGGTATCAGCAGGGACGGTGCTGGTTTTGTACCTTGGTTAACGAACCGACGCTCAGCGCCTCTTTATAATGCTTACGGCAGACCGATACGTACCGCTCATTACCGCCGATGACGACCTGCTCACCCTCATTATAAGGACGCCCCTCCTGATCGAGGCGCAATACCATGCTGGCCTTGCGGCCGCAGAAGCAGATCGTTTTCAGCTCAACCAGCTTATCTGACCAGGCCAGTAAATACTGGCTGCCGGTAAAGAGCTCACCGCGAAAGTCCGTCCGCAACCCATAGCAAAGCACCGGAATATCCAGCGTATCGACAACTTCGGACAGCTCATGAACCTGTTCACGCGTCAGAAACTGGCTTTCATCCACCAGCACGCAGTGAATCGGCTTTAGCTGGTGCTCCGCCGCAATATCGTCAAATAACGAGGTCTGTGGATTATACAATCGGGCCGGCGAGGAGAGCCCGATACGCGAACTGACTTTTCCGGCGCCAAAGCGGTCATCAATCTCAGCGGTATAAACGACGGTACGCATCCCCCGCTCCTGGTAATTGTACGAAGATTGCAACAGAGCGGTCGACTTACCTGCATTCATTGCAGAGTAGTAGAAATAAAGTTGTGCCATCGGCTGCGTGACCCCAATCAAAGTGTTTTATCGCGGCGACGATTGTACCATATTTTATGCGCACAGCCGCGCTTTCAGCAGGGGTATTGTCGCGAAGCTGAAGGGCCTGCAAACCGAAAGGATTAAGAAGATGAATTGAATTTTCAGGGCCACTATTTGTACGCCCCGTTACGCTACTGGCACGGTAACCATTGTCTTTTCGTGCTTATAGACCGGTTGCCCATGGGCTATAAGCAGGGCTGCCGGTTGTTTTATATTAAGCCTTGTAACCAAAAATGCGCTAATACTGACGAGGGTTATTTACCCATGTAAAGGATCATTTCTCTCACTGAACCTCTCAAAAAGCATACCGTCTCAATGTTTTAGCTTGCCTTCGCCTCATCGCTATAAGCGATGAAAGATGTGAAGCGGCACGGGAATTTTAACTTAAATTAATTAATTCTCGCGACAAATAACCAGTAATTTTGAATTCCTTACATTCCCCCCTATTGCACAACGCATTTTATCGCTCTATTATTAGTTCAACAAACCACCCCACAATATAAGTTTGAGATTACTACAATGAGCGAAGCACTTAAAATTTTGAACAACATCCGTACTCTTCGTGCGCAGGCAAGAGAATGCACCCTGGAAACGCTCGAAGAAATGCTGGAAAAATTAGAAGTCGTCGTTAACGAGCGCCGTGAAGAAGAAAACGCTGCCGCGGCAGAAATTGAAGAGCGTACGCGTAAGCTGCAGCAATACCGTGAAATGCTGATTGCTGACGGTATTGATCCGAATGAACTGCTGAGCACCATGGCTGCCGTTAAAGCCGGTACCAAAACCAAGCGTGCTGCACGTCCGGCTAAATATAGCTATGTTGACGAAAATGGTGAAACCAAAACCTGGACCGGTCAGGGCCGTACCCCGGCTGTGATCAAAAAAGCAATGGATGAGCAAGGTAAATCACTGGACGATTTCCTGATCTAATCTCCGTTGATCGCTATAAAAAATCCCGCTGCGGCGGGATTTTTTTTGCCCTCAGGGCCGATATAAAAAAACCGGGAGTCGCAGATGCGCTCCCGGTTTGTGCTTTCAACCGCGCGGCGGATTACTTCGCTACCGCCGTTTCCAGCCAGGCTTTAAAATCGTCGCCCAGCGTTTTGTGACGAATACCATATTCGACAAACGCCTGCATGTAGCCAAGCTTATTACCGCAGTCATGGCTCTTGCCTTTCATATGATAAGCTTCAACCGTTTCTTTCTCGATCAGCATATCAATGGCGTCAGTCAGCTGAATTTCATCACCAGCGCCCGGAGGGGTTTTCGCCAGCAGCGGCCAGATATCGGCGCTGAGGACATAACGCCCCACCACCGCCAGGTTGGACGGCGCAACGTCAGCTTTTGGCTTCTCAACCACGCCCACCATCGGTACGCTTTCGCCCGGCTTCAGGGATTCGCCTTTGCAGTCAACCACGCCATAAGCGGTTACGTCTTCGACAGGTTCAACCATAATCTGGCTGGCGCCAGTCTCATCGAAGCGAGAGATCATCTCAGCGAGGTTATCGCGGCTCAGATCGGATTCATATTCATCCAGAATAACGTCTGGCAGAATAACCGCGACCGGCTCATCTCCCACTACCGGATGGGCGCACAGCACCGCGTGACCCAGACCTTTCGCCAGGCCCTGACGAACTTGCATAATAGTCACGTGCGGCGGGCAAATAGACTGCACTTCTTCCAGCAGCTGGCGTTTTACACGTTTTTCCAGCATCGCTTCCAGCTCAAAACTGGTATCGAAATGGTTTTCGATAGAGTTTTTCGACGAGTGCGTTACCAGAACAATTTCAGTAATTCCTGCAGCGATACATTCATTAACAACGTACTGAATTAACGGCTTATCTACCAGCGGCAGCATTTCTTTTGGAATCGCTTTGGTGGCCGGCAGCATCCTGGTGCCTAATCCCGCAACCGGGATAACCGCTTTTCTGACTTTAGAATTAAGGGCAGCCATTGAAATCTCCTGGACTGTTTGTTTTTTAAACTTCTCGTTACAAATAACGTGTCGAGTATATCAGTCAACCGCGTATTTACTGGTCTGAAAAGCTGCCGATAGCCTCGAATTAGGACTTTTACGCATAAAACTGCTCGATGTTACCACCGCTAAAGGGCAAGAGGTAATCCCGTCTGCTTAGATATAAACGCAATTGCTCATTCCGCAGACAACATTAAGCGTAAACGACCGCCAGCCCCCCAAATTTGGCACTGCCACGAGGTGCAGCGTTGGCTAATTTGGTTAAGATAAGCATCACCCAGCGTCCCCAAAGGAACGCCATTACTAATCTGAATTTGATGCTCCCCCGTATTCAGCGTGCCATTAAGTCCCGCTGACACCAGAATTAAATTTTTCAGCCCGCTGTGGTAATACCCTACTAACAGAGGGAACTGGCCCGGAAGATTTGCCTGACGCAGCAGTTGATTCACCTGTTTTAACAAACTTCCCATTTCTGGTAGCCGTTGTCCCTGGTGCGCCAGTTGCTCCTGCAGCAGACCATTAAACAACGCGCGCAGCAATAATGCTGCCAACACGCCATTATCGCCTGCGCGTGTGACATCCAGACAATAGAAAGCCAAATCATTTTCCGAAAGCGGCGCGATATCGAGTACCAGACCGGGCTTGTCTGCCGACACCAGTTGTCGATAATGAATGCGGCAGTGCGACATTTCCTGTTGCACCGGCGGCTGTAATTCCTGCAATAGTCTTGAAGCGGCGATGGGATTACTGACCAGCGCATCCCAGTCCTCAAATAAACGCTCTTCCTCTTCCACGCGCGAACTGAACATCGCGGGATAGAGACAGGCGTAAACGGTCTCGCGCAGGCGATCGAAATCTTTTACTGGCTTTAACAGCACGTCCTGGACGCCAAGTCGCAACGCTTTAGCTATATCCGCCATGTTTTCGGTGGCGGAGATCATCAGGATCGGTAACTGTTCGCCGCGGTTACGCAGCGTTTCCACCAGCTCCAGACCGTTCATTCTCGGCATAGAAATGTCGCAAATCATCAGGTCCGGATGCACCTCCGTCATTTTATGCAGGGCATCCTTGCCATCTTCCGCCTGGAAGGTTGTTGCTCCCAGCGAGGTCAGCCATCCATGCAAGAGTGAGCGGAAAACGGGTTCGTCTTCAACTATCAGAATCTGTTTTCCCGCCAATGGCTGCGTCATGATATCTCCCCTGGCTGACGATAATTCAATAGTGGCACGCTATTCTCACTATCGCCTGTCAGAATTTGCTTAAGTCAGTAACTCGTACGTCAAACGGCTGTACGCACTAAGGGTAATAATTCATCCATTTTCTTTTCTACCGCCAGTTGCCCCGCGGCAATCGCCTCTCCGGCGCGATGAAAATCAAGCGTCGAAACTTGCGGACAGTATGGCTGCAACAGGATATCCGGCGGGTCACCCGCCATACGATTGCGTTTAAGACGGTTTTCCAGTACCTGGATAGAGGTGGTCATGATCTCCATCGCCGTCGGCGTCACGGCCGTACGGCGGGAACTCATTCGCGTCAAGCGAGCGCGCAGACGAGTATGCCATGGCCCCTCCTTCTCTTCCGCTTCCTGCCGCGGCGTTTCAAGGGAGAACAAATCCTGCTGCATAAGATGGGCATCATGTTGCAGGTCAACGGCAATCACAATATCCGCTCCCATTGCCCGGGTGAGCGACACAGGAACCGGATTGACCACCGCGCCATCGACCAGCCAGTAACCATTATGCCTTACTGGCGACATTAACCCCGGCATACTGCAGGAGGCGCGAATGGCTAAATGTAGATCGCCTTCGGTAAACCACAGCTCCCTACCGGTGCTTAAATTGGTGGCAACAGCAGCAAACCGGCGCTCGCAGCGTTCAATCTCGGTGACGGGCATAATGCGGCGGTAATGATTGAATACCTTTTCCCCCCGCAGCAGTCCCCCCCGGCGCCAGGAGAGATCCATCAGCTTCAGGACATCCCAGTTGCTGAATGAGCAGACCCATGATTCGAGTGCCGGGAGTCGGTTACAGGCATACGCCGCCCCTACCAGCGAACCGATAGAACAACCGGCTACGATATCAATCTCAATACCGGCCCGCTGGAGGGCGTTGATGACGCCAATGTGCGACCATCCGCGAGCGGCTCCCGCACCTAGCGCCAGACCAATTTTAAGCTTTCTCATTAGTACTAATAACTATCCTTCCACTCTGAGCGTGGCAACATTGTCACGGCTCAGTTAACATAATGCCCTTTGGCGTAGAAGCGCCGTTACTCTTTCTTCCATGGAGGCAGTTTTGTCGCAATTATGCCCCTGTGGCAGCGCACTGGAGTATAGCTCATGTTGCCAGCGATATCTGTCCGGCGCTGAGCTTGCGCCGGGCCCGTCACAGCTTATGCGCTCCCGTTATAGCGCGTTCGTCATGAAAGACGCTGACTATCTAATCAAAACCTGGCACCCGTCCTGTCAGGCGCAGCAATTTCGCGCCGAGCTGGAGAAAGGGTTTTCCCAGACCGAATGGCTGGGCTTAACCCTGTTCGCCAGTGATGAGGGGCGAGCTCCAAATGAAGGTTTTGTCAGCTTTGTCGCCCGCTTTAATGACAATAACCGCCCTGGCGCCATTATTGAACGTTCCAGATTCTTAAAAGAAAATGGACAGTGGTACTATATCGACGGGACACGACCGCTGATTGGCCGTAACGACCCCTGCCCCTGCGGCTCAGGTAAAAAATTTAAAAAATGCTGCGGCCAGTAACGCTGGCGCAGCGCTTGCAAACATTACAGGATTTTCCTCGCGATGCATTCATTACAACGTAAAGTACTACGCACTATTTGCCCTGATCAGAAAGGCCTCATCGCGCGTATCACCAATATCTGCTACAAGCATGAACTCAACATTGTGCAGAACAATGAGTTTGTTGACCACCGTACCGGTCGTTTCTTTATGCGCACCGAACTGGAAGGCATTTTTAACGACGCTACTCTGCTGGCCGATCTCGACAGCGCCCTGCCTGAAGGCTCCATCCGCGAACTGAATCCGGCAGGCCGTCGCCGGGTGGTGATTCTGGTGACGAAAGAGGCGCACTGTCTGGGCGATCTGCTGATGAAAGCCAACTACGGCGGGCTGGATGTCGATATTGCCGCGGTTATCGGCAACCATGACACCCTGCGCTCGTTGGTGGAGCGCTTTGGTATTCCGTTTGAGCTGGTCAGCCATGAAGGACTGAGCCGCGAAGAACACGATCAGCGGATGGGCGATACTATCGCCGCCCACGAACCGGATTACGTGGTGCTGGCCAAGTATATGCGCGTCCTGACGCCAGAATTTGTCGCCCGCTTCCCGAACAAAATCATCAATATCCACCATTCGTTTTTGCCGGCGTTTATCGGCGCCCGTCCCTATCATCAGGCCTATGAGCGCGGCGTGAAAATCATTGGCGCTACCGCTCACTACGTGAATGACAATCTGGATGAAGGCCCGATCATCATGCAGGACGTGATTCATGTCGATCATACTTATACCGCAGAAGATATGATGCGCGCTGGGCGCGATGTCGAAAAAAACGTCTTGAGCCGGGCGCTGTATCAGGTACTGGCGCAGCGCGTCTTCGTTTACGGTAACCGGACGATTATTCTTTAATCGACTGAGAAATGAATTGGTTAGCTTTACGGCGTTACGCGTAAAAATCAGGCAACCAGTTTATTTTTGTCAAACGAATGCTTTACAGGGGCGCATCATTTGGTATGATGCGCCCCGCTTCCCGAGAAGGAAGCAGGCCAGTACCAAGTATTACCCCGTGGTGGGGTTCCCGAGCGGCCAAAGGGAGCAGACTGTAAATCTGCCGTCATCGACTTCGAAGGTTCGAATCCTTCCCCCACCACCATTATTCACTACAGTGATATGGTTTCCCCGACAAGCGTAAACGATGTTTGCACTTAGCGGGAAGGGTAAGAACCTTCGACTAAGGTTCGACTCGAGCGCCAGCGAGAGAACGTTGCCGCAGGCAACGGCCCGAAGGGCGAGGCGCTTTAGCGCCGAGTAATCCTTCCCCCACCACCACCTCTTCATGTATTGCCCAGCTTATTCCACCTGCGATACGCTATATTCTGCCCCACGGGGAAGGATGAGAAGCTTCGACTAAGGTTCGACTCGAGCGAAGCGAGAGAACGTTGCCGCAGGCAACGGCCCGAAGGGCGAGGAGAGATAGCGACGAGTTATCCTTCCCCCACCACCATTCATTTTGCTGAATAGCCTACAATGTGTTTTTACCCCTGGTGGGGTTCCCGAGCGGCCAAAGGGAGCAGACTGTAAATCTGCCGTCATCGACTTCGAAGGTTCGAATCCTTCCCCCACCACCATCTTCTTAAAAAACACCTCAATCCAATTACTCTACGATATTCTATATTCTGCCCCATGGGGAAGGATGAGAAGCTTCGACTAAGGTTCGACTCGAGCGAAGCGAGAGAACGTTGCCGTAGGCAACGGCCCGAAGGGCGAAGCGCTTTAGCGCCGAGTAATCCTTCCCCCACCACTGTTGCACTCTCAGCCACCTGTTCTGCTGTCTCATCGCTCGCGCTTCGCTTAGCGAGGCTACAGGTGGTGCCGTCTGGTAGCCCGGACAGGTGCGCAGCACCGCCTCCG
>NZ_KV792609.1:58002-61408 GCF_001808265.1 Klebsiella sp. HMSC16A12 | reverse complement strand
TAGCCCGGACAGGTGCGCAGCACCGCCTCCGGAAAAACTCACAGCGGTGGCAACCGCCTTTTTACCGGCGAGCTTTTCACCACCGAGGTGTTACACTGCGCATACTCCGCCAGACCGTCCAGCAGGGTATCCAGCTGGGCAATATCGCGCACCACGAGACGCATCACAAAACAATCTTCCCCGGTCACCTTGTCACTTTCAATACATTCCGGCATCGCCTGGATATATTTATCCACCTTCTGCAGCAGCCCAGGCAGCGGACGGACCCGCACCAGCGCCTGCAGGCTATAGCCCAGCGCGGCGAGATTTACCCGCGCCCCATAGCCCTGAATGACACCCCGCTCCTCCAGGCGCTTCACCCGCTCGGCGGTGCTCGGCGAGGTCAGCCCCACTCGCGCGCTCAGGACCTTGAGCGAAACTCTGGCATCCTGAGTCAGACAGGTGAGGATCGCCCGATCAATTTCATCAAGTACGTCATTCATATATTTCACCTAATTATAAAAGGCATTTCCCCCCTTCTACCTTAATTCAGCCATATCACCCTGTCAGGGTTTTTCGCACAATAACTAAAAAATGGTGGAGGTGAAAAATGCAACTTACCCGCGGCGTCTGGCAGATGAGCCTGGCAATGATAATCTCCGGCTCGATCGGCGCGTTCGTGCTGCTCTCTGGTTTGCCGGTGACTGATGTGGTGTTCTGGCGCTGCCTGATTGGCGCGCTAACCCTGCTGGTGTTTATCGTGTTAAGCCGCCAGCCCTTCAGCCGGCTAACGCGTTTCACTCTCGCTCTGGCGGTGATTGGCGGCGCGGCGCTGGTCGTCAACTGGCTGCTGCTGTTTGCCGCCTATTCGCGGATCTCAATCGGTATGGCCACCGTGGTCTATAACACCCAGCCGTTTATGCTGGTACTGATGGGGATGGTGCTGGGGGAACGGGTCAGCGCCGTTAAATGGGGATGGTTACTGCTGGCCTTTGGCGGCGTAGTGATCCTGCTGTCGAGCGAGCTGATGCCTGCACACGAAGAGGGGCTTACCACCGGCGTGTTGCTGGCGCTGGGCGCGGCATTCTTCTATGCCCTGACCGCCATCATCGCGCGCAAACTGCATCCGCTCCCCGCGCAGCATATCGCCTTCATTCAGGTTCTCGTCGGCGTCGTGATGCTGCTGCCGCTGGTGCATGCCCCAGAATTGACGGCCAGCTTCCCCTGGCGCTATCTGCTGATCCTCGGCATCGTCCATACCGGGATCATGTATCAGCTTTTATATAGCGCGATACAGAAACTGCCGACGCCCGTTACCGGTTCGCTCTCCTTTATTTATCCGCTGGTGGCGATGGTGGTTGACTATCTGGTCTTCCACCATGCGTTATCCGCGGTGCAATTGCTCGGTGGGATGCTTATTCTGTTTGCCGCCGCAGGGAATAATCTCGGCTGGGGCGAAAAAAAACCCCGCCGCGGCGGGGTCAGTGAGCAGTCGCGGGCCAGTTAGCGACGGGCGCGGACAATCTGGTATTTGCGCGTCAGGTATTCGACCGGCGCGCTCCAGATATGAACCAGACGGGAGAACGGGAACAGCAGGAACAGGGTCATGCCCAGCACCAGGTGAACGCGGAAAATAAACGCCACGCCATCCAGATGCTGTGACGCGCCGCCGTGGAACGTCACCACCGACTGCGCCCAGCCGACCAGTTTCATCATTTCACTGCCGTCCATATGCTGAGCGGAGAACGGGATCGTCAGCAGGCCGAGCGCACACTGCACCATCAGCAACGAGAGGATCAGAATATCCGCTCCGGTGGTGGTGGCGCGAACGCGCGGGCTCAGCAGACGACGCTTGAGCAGCAGTAACCCGCCCACCAGGGTCATCACGCCGCAGGCGCCGCCGGCGATCATCGCCATCTTCTGCTTGACATCGATCGGCAGGAAGGACTCATACATCCAGTGCGGGGTCAGCATGCCGAGGAAGTGGCCGGCGAAAATACCCAGGATGCCGATATGGAACAGGTTCGACGCCAGGTTCATCCCCTTACGGTCCAGCATCTGGCTGGAGGCGGCGCGCCAGGTGTACTGGCCATAGTCATAGCGCAACCAGCTGCCAATCAGGAACACCGAACCCGCAATGTACGGATAAATGTCAAAGAAGAACATATTCAGGAAGTGCATTATTGCTGTCCTCCGTTAGAGATATTCAGATATTGCGGGGCCACGGCTCCGGCAAAACGACGCTGGTGAGCGGAAATTTCCGACTCGCCGCAGCCCTGGTCGGCAAAGAATTTGACCTGTTCTTCTTCCCAGACGGCGTCCAGCGCCTGCGGCGTATCGTCGCGCGCTTCGTCGGCAATCTTCTCCGCCACCTTCTGGCTGTCGACCTGAGTATTGGCCAGCTTCAGCAATAGCTCGAACAGCACCGCATAGCGACTTTCGCGCTGCTGCAGGCGCGCGCTGAGCAGACCGAGGATCGGCGCGACGTCCCGCAGGCCGCCAAGCGCTTCCTCTTCCGGCAGCTGCGCCAGATACTCCAGATATAGCGGCAGATGATCCGGCAGCTCATGGCTATCCAGCAGCAGACCGTGGCGCTCGTACTGCGCCATCAGGTCGACCATCGCCTGCCCGCGATCGCGGGATTCGCCGTGGACATGTTCAAACAGCAGCAGCGAGGTGGCCCGGCCGCGGTCAAACAGTTCGCTATAGGCCGCCTGGGCGTCCAGCGGATCCTGAGCCACTAAATCGCGCAGGAAAACGCCCAGCGCGTGGGCATCCTCTTTGCTGAGTTTCTCTGATGACGCGAGCGCCTCGAACATCTCCTGCTGATGCTGCCATAAGGCAGCGTCAGGATATTCGAGCAGACGCGATACAATCACGAGTTCAATCATGCGTGCGGCTCCGTTTTGCTGGTCACGTCGATGGCGTCGATGCGACGGCTGTTGAACAGGTTGAACTGACTGTCAGAGCCGTGGCAGCCATCGCCAAAGCTAAAGCCGCAGCCGTTTTTCTCCGGAAACGCTTCTCGCGCCTGTTCACGATGGCTGCTCGGCACCACGAAACGATCTTCGTAGTTGGCGATCGCCAGATAGCGATACATTTCCTGGGCCTGCGCTTCGCTCAGCCCCACCTCTTCCAGCGCGCGGGTATCAACGACGCCGTCAACGGTTTCCGCACGCTTATAGTGGCGCATCGCCAGCATTCGTTTCAGCGCCAGCAGTACCGGCTGGGTATCGCCCGCGGTCAGCAGGTTCGCCAGATATTGCACCGGAATACGCAGGCTTTCCACGTCCGGCAGGATCCCGTTGCTACCCAGTTCACCCGCATCGGCGGCGGACTGAATCGGCGACAGCGGCGGCACATACCAGACCATTGGCAAGGTGCGATATTCCGGGTGCAGCGGCAGGGCCAGCTTCCAGTCCATCGC
>NZ_KV792609.1:6449-57982 GCF_001808265.1 Klebsiella sp. HMSC16A12 | reverse complement strand
CAGCGGCAGGGCCAGCTTCCAGTCCATCGCCATTTTGTAAACCGGCGACTGCTGCGCAGCTTCAATGACCCCCTGCGGTACGCCATCTTTCAGCGCTTGCTCGATCACTTTTGGATCGTTGGGATCGAGGAACACGTCCAGCTGACGCTGATACAGATCTTTCTCGTTCTCGGTGCTGGCGGCGTTTTCAATCGCGTCCGCGTCGTATAGCAGGACGCCGAGATAGCGGATGCGACCCACGCAGGTTTCGGAGCATACCGTCGGCATCCCGGATTCAATACGCGGGTAGCAGAAGATGCATTTCTCGGATTTCCCGCTCTTCCAGTTGAAATAGATCTTCTTGTACGGACAGCCGGTGATACACATCCGCCAGCCGCGGCACTTGTCCTGGTCGATCAGTACGATGCCGTCTTCTTCACGCTTATAGATGGCGCCGCTCGGGCAGGTCGCGACGCAGGCCGGGTTCAGGCAGTGCTCGCACAGGCGCGGCAGATACATCATGAAGGTGTTTTCGAACTGGCCGTACATCGCCTTCTGCATGTTGTCGAAGTTCTGATCTTTGGCGCGTTTTTCAAACTCGCCGCCGAGGATCTCTTCCCAGTTCGGACCGCTGGTGATCTTGTCCATCCGCTGGCCGGTGATCAGCGAGCGCGGACGGGCGATCGGCTGATGTTTGCTCTCCGGCGCGTTATGCAGATTCTGGTAGTCATAATCAAACGGCTCGTAGTAATCATCGATGCCCGGCAGATGCGGGTTGGCGAAGATTTTACCCAACAGCATCGCGCGATTGCCCATGCGCGGCTGCAGTTTACCGTTGATTTTGCGGATCCAGCCGCCCTTCCATTTTTCCTGGTTTTCCCAGTCGTTCGGGAAACCGACGCCCGGCTTACTTTCCACGTTGTTGAACCAGGCGTATTCCATCCCTTCCCGGCTGGTCCAGACGTTTTTACAGGTCACCGAGCAGGTGTGGCAGCCGATGCACTTATCGAGATTCAGCACCATGCCGACTTGTGAACGAATTTTCATTTTACGCTCTCCTGTACCTGGTCGTTGCCTTCGCCGTCTAACCAGTTAATGTTCTTCATCTTACGTACCACCACAAACTCATCGCGGTTGGAACCGACGGTGCCGTAGTAGTTAAAGCCATAGGCCAGGTGACCGTAGCCGCCGATCATGTGGGTCGGTTTCGGCGTAATACGGGTGACGGAGTTATGGATCCCCCCGCGCTGACCGGTGATTTCAGAGCCCGGCAGGTTCACGATACGTTCCTGCGCGTGATACATCATGGTCATCCCGGCTGGAACGCGCTGACTCACCACCGCACGCGCCGTCAGGGCGCCGTTGGCGTTGAACACTTCGATCCAGTCGTTATCTTCGATACCCAGATCTTTCGCATCCGCTTCGCTCATCCAGACAATCGGCCCACCGCGCGACAGGGTCAGCATCAGCAGATTATCGCTGTAGGTCGAGTGGATACCCCATTTCTGGTGCGGGGTCAGGAAGTTCAGCGCCTTCTCCGGGTTGCCGTTGGACTTCTCGCACATCACCGCTTTCACCGAACGGGTGTCGATCGGCGGCCGATAGACCAGCAGGCTTTCGCCGAAGTCGCGCATCCACTGGTGATCCTGATACAGCGACTGACGTCCGGACAGCGTGCGCCACGGGATCAGCTCGTGAACGTTGGTGTAACCGGCGTTGTAGGAGACATGCTCATCTTCCAGGCCAGACCAGGTCGGGCTGGAGATAATCTTCCGCGGCTGCGCCTGAATGTCGCGGAAGCGGATCTTCTCGTCTTCTTTGTTCAGCGCGAGGTGCGTATGCTCGCGACCGGTGATCTCGCTCAGCGCTTGCCACGCTTTCACCGCCACCTGACCGTTGGTTTCCGGGGCCAGGGTGAGGATCATTTCCGCGGCGTCGATGGCCGTTTCCAGCTTCGGCTGGCCTTTCGCCGGGCCTTCCGCCTTGGTGTAGTTGAGCTTACGCAGCAGATCCATCTCGCTCTGGGTGTTCCAGGCGATGCCTTTCCCGCCGTTGCCGATGGTTTCCAGCAGCGGGCCGATCGAGGTGAAACGCTCGTAGGTCGCCGGGTAATCACGCTCAACCGGAATAATATGCGGCGCGGTTTTCCCGGGGATGAGATCGCATTCGCCTTTTTTCCAGTCTTTGACATCCAGCGGCTGCGCCATTTCCGCGGCGGAGTCGTGCTGGATCGGCAGGGTCACCACGTCGGTTTCTTTACCGAGGTGGCCCACGCACACTTCAGAGAATTTCTTCGCGATACCTTTATAGATCTCCCAGTCGCTCTTCGATTCCCAGGCCGGGTCAACGGCGGCCGACAGCGGGTGAATAAACGGATGCATATCCGAGGTATTCATGTCGTCTTTTTCGTACCAGGTGGCGGTCGGCAGCACGATGTCGGAGTAGAGACAGGTGCTCGACAGACGGAAATCGAGGGTCACCACCAGATCCAGTTTGCCGTCGAGGCCGTTATCCCGCCATTCGACTTCTTCCGGCTTCACGCCGCCCTGCTTGCCCAGGTCTTTGCCCTGAATGCCGTTCTCGGTACCCAGCAGGTACTTGAGCATGTATTCATGGCCTTTACCGGAGGAGCCCAGCAGGTTGGAACGCCAGATAAACAGGTTACGCGGGTGGTTTTTGCCATTTTCCGGCTGCTCGGCCGCAAAGCGAATCGAGCCCTCTTTCAGCGACTTCACGGTGTAATCCACCGGGGTCATGCCGGCTTTTTTCGCTTCGTCAGCGATACGCAGCGGGTTGACGCCAAGCTGCGGCGCCGACGGCAGCCAGCCCATCCGCTCTGCGCGCACGTTAAAGTCGATCAGGTGGCCACTGTAACGGGATTTATCCGCCATCGGCGACAGCAGTTCCTGCGCGGTCACCGTTTCATAGCGCCACTGGCTGGAGTGGTTATAGAAGTACGAGGTACTATTCATGTGACGTGCCGGACGCTGCCAGTCAAGGGCGAACGCCAGCGGCTGCCAGCCGGTCTGCGGACGCAGTTTTTCCTGGCCCACATAGTGCGCCCAACCGCCGCCGCTCTGACCGACGCAGCCGCAGAAGATCAGCATATTGATCAGGCCGCGGTAGTTCATGTCGAGGTGGAACCAGTGGTTGAGGCCCGCCCCGACGATAATCATCGAACGACCGTGAGTTTTATCGGCGTTATCGGCAAATTCACGGGCGGTACGGATGATATGCGCGCGGGAGACGCCGGTGATCTTCTCCGCCCACGCCGGGGTGTAGGCTTTCACTTCATCGTAGCCGGCGGCGCAGTTGTCATCGTTCAGACCGCGCTCCAGGCCGTAGTTAGCCATGGTCAGGTCATACACGGTGGTGACCAGGGCGGTAGAGCCGTCGGCCAGCTGCAGGCGTTTGGCCGGCAGTTTGTGCAGCAGAATGTTTTCCAGATCGACTTTGTTGAAGTGCTCAGACCCTTCGCCGCCGAAGTACGGGAAGCCGACGCTCGCCACTTCATCATGGCTGCCCAGCAGGCTCAGACGTAGCTCAATCTCTTCGCCAGTTTTACCGTCGCGCTGTTCGAGGTTCCATTTGCCTTTGTCGCCCCAGCGGAATCCGAGGGAACCGTTCGGTACGGTCATGTCGCCCTTCTCGTCAAAGGCGACGGTTTTCCATTCCGGATTATTCTCCTGACCAAGGGAATCCACGAGGTCGGATGCGCGCAGCGTACGGCCGGCGGCATAATAACCGTCGCGCTCCTCGAGCATCACCAGCATCGGCATGTCGGTATAGCGGCGCACATAGTCGGTGAAATACTGGCTCGGCTTATCGAGGTGGAATTCACGCAGCATCACATGGCCCATCGCCAGCGCCATCGCGGCATCAGTACCCTGCTTCGGCGCCAGCCACAGATCGCAGAGTTTGGCGATTTCGGCGTAGTCCGGAGTGATGGCTACGGTTTTGGTCCCTTTATAGCGGACTTCGGTAAAGAAGTGCGCATCCGGGGTGCGGGTCTGCGGCACGTTTGAGCCCCAGGCGATGATATAGCTGGAGTTATACCAGTCGGCGGATTCCGGCACATCGGTCTGCTCGCCCCAGGTCATCGGCGAAGCCGGCGGCAGGTCGCAGTACCAGTCGTAGAAGCTCAGGCAGGTGCCGCCGATCAGCGACAGATAACGGGCGCCGGACGCGTAGGAGACCATCGACATCGCCGGGATCGGCGAGAAGCCAGCCACGCGGTCCGGACCGTAGGTTTTGACGGTATAGACGTTGGAGGCGGCAATCAGCTCATTCACTTCCTGCCAGGAGGAACGTACAAAACCGCCGCGACCGCGGGCCTGTTTGAAGCTTTTGGCTTTGTCGGCGTCTTCGATAATCGACGCCCATGCCTCAACCGGATCGCTATGCTGAACTTTCGCTTCCCGCCACATCTTCATCAGGCGTTTACGCATCAGCGGGTATTTCAGGCGGTTAGCGCTGTACAGGTACCAGGAGTAGCTGGCGCCGCGCGGGCAGCCGCGTGGTTCGTGGTTCGGCAGGTCCGGGCGGGTGCGCGGGTAGTCAGTCTGCTGCGTTTCCCAGGTCACCAGACCGTTTTTGACATAAATCTTCCAGCTGCATGAGCCGGTGCAGTTGACACCGTGAGTGGAACGCACAATTTTGTCATGCTGCCAACGTTGACGGTATCCATCCTCCCAGTCCCGGTTGGTGTTTAGAAGCTGGCCGTGCCCATCGGCAAAGGTTTCACCCTTCTGTTTGAAGTAGCGAAACCGGTCCAGGAATTTACTCATCGGGTTTCTCCTGATATGGAGCCTGACGGCTCTCTGATAAATCGACATTGCTGGATTTGCAGCGAAGGTAACGCTATGAAAGAGGGCGAGAATTGATAGCGATCAATCCGAACTGGCTTGTTACTGCGCAGCAAAACCTCGATTACCACCAAGGTGGTATAAGATGTTATTTTTTAACTTGTTGTTTTTTAATGATTTTCACCTCAAAAAGCGGCGCCTCACCGGGATTTGTTAACAACGGAGGTATTAAGGGGTAGAGCCATTTCACTGGCAAGCCCACCTGTTCTGGCTCAGCGGTCGATGCGGACAATATTCTCCCATAGTATGTTGTAACTAATTGAGCGGTTAAAAAAGGCGCCTCCGTGGGGAGCGCGCCTTTTTATACGCCAACGTTACCGCGGCCGATTACTGACGCTTACGACCGTATACCGCCCAGGTGATCACCACGCAGGCAATATAGAACACGAGGAACACTTTCATCGCCCCGGCCGGCGAGCCGGTCAGATCCAGCGAGATACCGAACGCTTTCGGAATAAAGAAGCCGCCGATAGCGCCAATGGCGGAGATAAAGCCCAGCGCCGCCGCGGTATCGGTCGCCGCCTCGCGCATCGCCTGCGCTTCGCTGCCGCCCTGGGCCTTCACGCGGTCCATAGTCAGCTTACGGAAGATCACGGAGATCATCTGGAAGGTGGAGGCGCTCCCCAGCCCGGCGGTCAGGAACAGCACCATAAACACCGCGAAGAAGGCGATAAAGTTACCGCCCTGGCCGTTGGTCGGCAGGGTCAGGAACAGCAGCGCGCAGAAGACAGCCATCACCACAAAGTTGACCAGCGTTACGCGGGTCCCACCGAGGCGGTCGGAGATCGCCCCGCCCATCGAACGCGCCAGCGCGCCAATGAACGGGCCGAAGAAGGCGTAATGCAGGATCTGCACATCCGGGAACTGAGTTTTTGACAGCATCGCGAACCCGGCGGAAAAGCCGATAAAGGAGCCGAAGGTCGCGAGATAGAGCAGCGCCATAATCCACAGATGCAGGCGCTTAAGTACCGGCAACTGCTCGCTCAGCGACGCTTTCGAAGCCGACAGGTCGTTCATAAAGAACCACGCCGCCAGAGTGAAAATAATCAGGAAAGGCACCCAGATCCACGCGGCGTTTTCCAGATACAGCATCGAGCCGTCCGGTTGCTCGCTACCGTTACCGCCAAAAACGGCAAAGATAGAGATCGAGACCACCAGCGGCGCGACCAGCTGCATCACGCTGACGCCCATATTGCCGAGGCCGCCGTTAACGCCGAGCGCCCCGCCCTGCTTCGCTTTCGGGAAGAAGAAGCTGATGTTGGCCATACTGGAGGCAAAGTTGGCTCCGGCGAAGCCGCACAGCAGAGAGATAATCACGAAGATGCTAAACGGCGTAGAGGTATCCTGGACCGCGAAGCCCAGCCAGACGCACGGCACAATCATGATCCCGGTGCTGAACGCCGTCCAGCGACGGCCGCCGAACAGCGGCACCATAAAGGCGTAAGGCACGCGTAATAAGGCGCCTGACAGCGCCGGCAGCGCGGTCAGCATAAACAGCTGATCGGTTGTAAACTGAAAGCCTACTTTGTTGAGGTTAACGGCAACCGCGCTGAACAACATCCAAACGCAAAACGCCAGTAACAGACAGGGAACGGAGATCCATAAATTGCGGCTTGCCACACGATGGCCGCGCTGTTGCCAGAATTCAGGATCTTCAGGCCGCCAGTCGGTTATGACCGAGCGGTTAGCCTTCTCCGGGAGGGAAGATTGACTCATAGATACCTCTGATTATTCATATTTCCTGCCGCTACCTTAGGGGTTACCCGGGGCGGTAAGTTGATATAAATCAAAGGAAAAGCGCGAGCTAATTTGTGCAAAAATAAACCATGCCTCCAAGTGAGTAGAGAATGGTGGGGAAAAAAGTGTGGTTTTTCACGCTGCTGCCGGGTTGCGTATAATCCCCCCCCTAACATCGCCTACCACCGACAATTAAGGAGTAACTCTTTGGGGGTATGGGTATACTCCAGGGGATAGTCGAGAATAAGCGCCACTCCCGGAGACATGACCGGTCAGGAGCCACGCATTCCATGT
Organism: Klebsiella sp. HMSC16A12; assembly: GCF_001808265.1. Lineage (NCBI taxonomy): Bacteria > Pseudomonadati > Pseudomonadota > Gammaproteobacteria > Enterobacterales > Enterobacteriaceae > Klebsiella > Klebsiella sp. HMSC16A12. The sequence goes on along the minus strand of NZ_KV792609.1, from coordinate 51,107 downwards.
TAAAACGTCTTTTTACCCCGCTGACGCTGGTCAATCAACTGGCGTTAATCGTGCTGCTCGCCACGATTATTGGCGTCGCCGGCATGGCGATCTCCGCGCGCCTGGTGAACGGCGTGCAGGGCAGCGCGCACGCCATTAACAAGGCCGGTTCATTGCGTATGCAAAGCTACCGGCTGCTGGCGGCGATCCCGCTGAATGAAAACGATCAAAAACTGGTGGCGGACATGACCGCCACCGTCTTCAGCCCGGAGCTGCAAAATTCCGCCCGCCGCGACGGCCAGGAAATCCAGCTTAAAGCCCTGCAGCAGTACTGGCAGCTGGCGCTGGCCCCCGGGATGCAGCGCGCAGTCAATCAGGCGGAAGTGGCCCAGGATGTCGCCGACTTTGTCGATCGTATCGACCAGTTGGTCACCGCATTCGACCACACCACCGAGCAGCGTATCGAACGGGTGGTCTGGATCCATCGCATCCTCGCCATTGGTATGGCGCTGCTGCTGATCTTCACTATCATCTGGCTACGCGCCCGCCTGCTGCGGCCGTGGAAACAGCTGCTGAGCATGGCGCGCGCGGTGAGTCAGCGTGATTTCACCCAGCGGGCGCACATCAGCGGCCGCAACGAAATGGCGACCCTGGGCATGGCGCTGAATAACATGTCGGAAGAGCTGGCGGAAAGCTATGCCGTGCTCGAGCGGCGGGTGCAGGAGAAGACTGCCGGACTGGAGCAGAAGAACGAGATCCTCGCTTTCTTATGGCAGGCCAACCGCCGGCTGCACTCCAGCGCCCCGCTCTGCGAACGTATTTCGCCGGTACTGAATGGCCTGCAGGGTCTGACGCTGCTGCGCGATATCGAGGTACGGGTTTACGACCTGGAAGACGAAGATAATCACCAGGAGTTTACCTGCCACTCGGATGATGACTGTGATGATAAAGGCTGCTACCTCTGTCCACGCAATCTGCCGCCGCTGCCGGATGGCGGAACAACGCTGAAGTGGCGGCTGTCGGATGCGCATAGTCAGTACGGCATCCTGCTGGCGACGCTGCCGGTTGGCCGCCATCTCAGCCACGATCAGCAGCAGCTGGTGGATACCCTGGTGGAACAGCTGACCAGCACCCTGGCGCTGGACCGCCATCAGGAGAAGCAGCAGCAGCTGATCGTCATGGAAGAACGGGCCACTATCGCCCGCGAGCTGCACGACTCCATCGCCCAGTCGCTATCCTGTATGAAGATGCAGGTTAGCTGTCTGCAGATGCAAGGCGACGCCTTGCCGACGGAAAGCCGCCAGCTGCTGGGGCAGATCCGTAACGAACTGAATACCTCGTGGGCCCAGCTGCGGGAGCTGTTAACCACCTTCCGCCTGCAGTTGACCGAGCCGGGGCTGCGCCCGGCGCTGGAGGCCAGCTGTCAGGAGTACAGCGCCCACTTCGGCTTTACGGTGCAGCTTGATTACCAGCTCCCGCCGCGCTTTGTGCCCTCACATCAGGCGATCCACCTGCTGCAGATCGCTCGCGAAGCGTTGAGCAACGCTCTGAAGCATGCCAGCGCAACCGAAGTGACCGTGACGGTGTCACAACGCGATAATCAGGTTCGTCTGGTGGTAGCGGATAACGGCCGCGGCGTACCGGACCACGCCGAACGGAGTAACCATTACGGTTTAATTATTATGCGGGATCGCGCCCAGAGCTTGCGCGGTGACTGTCAGGTACGACGCCGGGAAACCGGTGGAACCGAAGTGATCGTCACGTTTATCCCGGAAAAAACGTTTTCCATCCAATAAGGAGACCCTCATGAGTCAACAGGAACGGGCAACTATCCTTCTCATTGACGACCATCCGATGCTGCGCACCGGCGTGAAACAGTTGATCAGCATGGCGCCGGACATCCAGGTGATTGGCGAGGCCAGCAATGGCGCGCAAGGTATTGAGCTGGCCGAGTCACTGGATCCTGACCTGATCCTGCTGGACCTTAATATGCCGGGCATGAACGGTCTGGAGACGCTGGATAAGCTGCGTGAGAAATCCCTTTCTGGCCGGGTAGTGGTCTTCAGCGTCTCCAACCATGAAGAGGACGTTGTCACCGCCCTGAAGCGCGGCGCCGATGGCTATTTGCTGAAGGACATGGAACCGGAAGATCTGCTGAAAGCGCTGCAGCAGGCGGCCGCCGGAGAGATGGTATTAAGCGAAGCGTTAACGCCGGTGCTGGCCGCCAGCCTGCGCGCCAACCGCGCCACCTCCGATCGGGACATCAGCCAGCTGACCCCGCGCGAGCGCGACATTCTCAAGCTGATAGCCCAGGGACTGCCGAACAAAATGATCGCCCGTCGCCTGGATATCACCGAAAGCACCGTCAAAGTGCACGTAAAGCACATGCTGAAGAAAATGAAGCTCAAATCCCGCGTGGAAGCGGCGGTATGGGTCCACCAGGAGCGAATCTTCTAAGGCGAGTCCGTCCAGGAGACGCCTGGCGTGGTAAACTTGACCAGCGGCTCGGTCAGCGCCAGGGCGATCTCATTGGAGGAGACGCGCTGCCCCTGTTTATCCTCCACCACCACCGACAGGCGCCAGCGGTTCGCGGCGCCCGGTTCACTGTTCCACACCGGCATAATGATGCTCCAGCCATCGGGGCTGCTGGCATCTACCGGCGGCGTCAGGCTGAGGGCCTGGGTGTCTCCCTGCCAGTGCAGCGCCTTGATGCCATGCAGACTATGGATCTGCAGCTTCAACTGCACCGTCTCCCCGGACTGCAGATCCCAGGGCGGCGTGGCCAGATAGACCGTCAGATTTTTGCGCTGACGATACTCCACCACCGGCAGATTATCCCGCTCCGGACTATCGAAGCGGCTCCCGCGCAGCGAGTTGCTGATCGCCACCTCGTCTGCCGCAAGCTGCTGCTTAAGGGGTACGCCAAAGCGATAGTTTAGCTTCAGTCCCACATTGTTCTGGCTGACGCCATTTTCCCCCTGCTTATGCTTAGCGGTCACCGTGACCAGCGGGACCGGGGTGTAATTGAGCCCAACGGAGACGGCCACCGGATTATGGTAGCCGGTGCCGGAGTGAAACAGATCGACGCTATCGCCGAAATACTGTTCGACGCTGACGCTGGTGTTGATGTGCTGGTAGAACGGCAGCCGCGCCTGGGCGGTGACGTCATACCCTGCAGCCATCCGCTGCTCCTGAGTCTGATTATCGCGTAGCTGCCAGTCGCCCAGCGGATGGTAATAGTTTGCCGACAGGCGGAGATATTCTCCCCACGCTTCGGCGCCAACGCTGCCGCGCGCCAGGCTTTCGCTCAGCACTTTATCGTAAAACGAGTTATAGCCCAGCAGCCAACCGCCAACCCGCCAACGCTGGCCAAGCCCGATGTTGCCCACCAGATCGTGCTCGCGCCGGGTCACCGAGTACTGGTTCCACGTCAGATAACGGTCGTTATCCTGCAACGGCACGAACCAGCTCCCTTTACTGCCGGTGAATTTCCCCTCTTTATCGACCAGCAGGTCGACATTGGCGTTGCCCCACGGCGAGAGCCAACTCTCCAGCTGATGACTCACTTCATTGCCGATTTTACTGATGGCAAACAGCTGAGCCTGTTCACCCGCCGTCAGACCATTGTCGCTCATGCTGGCCTCGCCAAACTTCTTCGCCACTTCGGCAAAGTGCCGGGCGTCGTCATCAACCTGGGGAGCAATCCCCATATCGGGCAGCGGATCTTGCGCTTGCGCAGGGCGGGTGGTGTCGCTGGCGGTCAGCGCCCAGACGGGAACGCCCGGCAACAGCAGGAGAAAGGTCAACGTTGGCAACAAACGGAACGACACAGGCATTAACAGAGTTTGCGCAAGCTCACAAAATGGATAGAAGTGTTAGTTTATCGTTTTTTCCCTGCTCCCGCAGCCCTGTGGGCAATTCCAGGAATAAGCTGAAACCGGTTGGGTAAGGTGCCGCCCAACCGGAGGCGTCGCCGCGCGCCACCGTTACGCCCGGGTTCGTTGCGCCGCCAGCAGCGCGTTGAGCTCCGGCACGCAAGAGCCGCAGTTGGTCCCGCATTTCAGCTTCCCACCCAGCGCCCCGACGCTGGCGCAGCCGCTGGCGATGGCCTCGTTAATTGACCATTCCCCCACCCCAAAGCAGCTGCAGACGATCCGCCCCCGCGGCGCGACGGCGGCGCCCGGTCGGCCGCTAAGCAAGGCATGTCGTTGGGCAGCATCGGACGGCGGCGCGGCAAAGGCAGCGCTTATCCATGCGCAATCCACCGCCGGCTCGCGCGCATCGCTCCACCAGCCGAGCATCAGCCTTCCCTGATGCCAGGCCAGCAGGTTCCACACCGCGCCGCCGTCAGCCACCTGTAACTGCCAGCCGCGCCGGGCGCACCACGCGCTGAGCCACTGTCGGGCAGATGCCTCCCCGGCCAGCGAGTAGTGCAGCACGCCTGGCGCCGCCCGCCGCCGCCAGTGCCAGGCCGCAGGAAATGGTAGCGGTTCGCGGCAAAAAAGCTCGCTGTGCCAGGCCGGTTGCCAGGCGGCGATCGCCACCGCCGCCTGTTTACTTTCCGGCTGGCCGGAATACGGGTCCGTGACGGCGGCCAGCAGGTTATTCACCCGCCCCTGACGGGCAAACTGGTTGTTCCAGTGCATCGGAACAAACAGCGAGCCGGGGCGCTGCCCTTCGCTGATCGCCACTTTCGCCACCATCACCCCATGCCGCGACCAGATCCGCGCCAGCCCGTCAGCGGGAAGCTGATAGCGAACGGCATCCTGCGGCGCCACCTCCACCATTGGCTCCGCGATATGCTGCATCAGCCGCGGCACCGCGCCGGTACGGGTCATGGTGTGCCACTGATCGCGGATCCGCCCGCTGTTGAGGATCAGCGGATAAAAGGCATCGGTTGTCGCCCGGGTCGGTTGAGGCGTCACCGGCACCATCCGCAGCCTGCCATCGCCATGCCAGCCGCGCGTGATATCCCAGGCGGCCTCGCTGCGGCTGACCGGCCAGCGCACCGGCGGCATGGCGTCCCACGCCTCACGGCTGAGATCCGCCAGCGCGCCGATATCAAACGCCCGCTGGCCGTCGTTTTCGAAACCGGACAGCGCCGCATGCTCGCGGAAGACGTCATGCGGATGCTGCCAGGCAAACGCCTCGCGATACCCCAGCGCCTGGCCCACTCTGGCGATGATCCACCAGTCCGCTTTCGCCTCCCCCGGCGGCGGCAGAAAGCTGCGCTGACGGGATATCCGCCGCTCCGAGTTGGTGACCGTGCCATTCTTCTCGCCCCAGGCCAGCGCCGGAAAGCGGATGTGGGCGAAACGTCCGGTATCGGTCTGGGCGGCGACATCCGAGACGATCACCAGCGGACAGGCGGCCAGCGCCTGGCTCACCGCGTGGCTGTCAGGGAGCGACACCACCGGGTTGGTACCCATGATCCAGACCGCTTTGACCTCGCCGCGGCCAATGGCGGCAAACAGCTCCACGGCGGTCAGCCCGGGGGTCTGCGCCAGCCGTTCCGTCCCCCAGAAGCGGGCCAGCCGCTGCAGATCGTCTGGCACAAAATCCATGTGCGCCGCCAGCATCGTCGCCAGCCCGCCGACTTCGCGGCCGCCCATGGCGTTGGGTTGACCGGTCAGCGAAAAGGGGCCGCAGCCGCGGCGGCCATACTTCCCGCTGGCCAGATGGACGTTGATGATGGCGTTACATTTGTCGCTGCCGCTGGCGGATTGATTGATTCCCATGGTGTAGAGGGTGATCGCCCGCGGGGCGGCGATGAACTCGCGATAGAATCCCGCCACCTCATCGGCAGGCAGACCGCAAAAGGCCGCCACCCTCGCCACGTCCCAGCCGCGGGCGGCGGCCAGCGCCTGCGGGCCGTCGCGAAAGCCATCGACGCAGGCTCCTGCCTCAGCCAGGGCGTTAAGCAGCCCCGCAAACAACCCGCCGTCGCTTCCGGGGGCCAGCGCCAGATGGCGGTCGGCGATCTCGCAGGTAGCGGTGCGTCGGGGGTCGATCGCCACGATCCGCAATCGGGGATTATCCCGCTTCGCCTGCGCCAGCCGCTGGAACAGCACCGGATGCGCCCAGGCGGCGTTCGAGCCGACCAGCACCACCAGATCGCTGTTTTCCACATCATCGTAGCTGCAGGGCACCACGTCGGCGCCAAAGGCCCGCTTGTAGCCAGTGACCGCTGACGACATGCACAGCCGTGAATTGGTATCGATGTTCGCCGCGCCGATAAACCCTTTCATCAGCTTATTGGCGGCATAGTAATCCTCCGTTAACAGCTGGCCGGAGGCGTAAAAGGCCACCGCTTGCGGTCCGTGCTGGTCGATGATCTGTCTCAGGCGCGCAGCGGTTTCCGCCAGCGCCTGAGGCCAGGCTACCTGCTGGCCGTCGACCTCCGGCGTCAGCAGCCGCCCCGCCAGGCCCGTGGTCTCCCCTAAGGCGGCCCCTTTGACGCACAGACGGCCGAGGTTCGCCGGGTGCTGATCGTCGCCGCGCACGCTCACCTGCCCCGCGTCGTCCACGCTCGCCAGCACCCCGCAGCCTACGCCGCAGTAGGGGCAGGTCGTTCGGATGGTCTTCATCAGGAGGCCTCCGCGCGGGCCAGCAGCTGCTGGTTGCCCACCCACACTTTGCCGTTTTCTACTTTCACCGGCCAGGCGCGTACCGCCTGTTCGTCGCCGTCGCACGGCCAGCCGTCGCGCAGGCGTATCCGCTGTTTGTACAGCGGGGAGATCACCACCGGCTCGCCGCCGACGTCCCCTAACAGCCCACGCGACAGCACGTTGGCCGCGCTGCCCGGCTCGCGGTTGTCGAGGGCGTAGACCCGCTCGCCGAAGCGGAACAGGGCAATCTGCCGCTCCCCTAAGCGGGCGCCGATCCCCGCCTGCGCCGGAATGGCGTCAAGGTCGCATACCGCCTGCCACGGTCGGGATGGGAGTTCGCCTTCGGGCAACGTCTCAGTCAGCAGCGGCTGCGGCTGACCGCGCAGATCGCGGCGCTGCACAGCCTCGTCGGGCTGGTCGCTATTAACGAAGGAGCGGAACAGCGCCAGACGCTGCGGATCGTTGAGGGTGGTCTGCCACTCGCACTGGTAGCTGTCGACGATCCGGGCCATCTCCTGCTCCAGCTCCTCGCCAATGCCAAGACTATCCTCCAGCACCACCTGCCGCAGATAGGCGACGCCGCCCTCCAGGTTATCCATCCAGGTGCTGGTTCGCTGCAGGCGATCGGCGGTACGGATATAGAACATCAGCAGACGATCGATGCTGCGGATCAGCGTCGCTTCGTCGAGATCGCTGGCAAACAGGTCGGCGTGACGCGGTTTCATCCCGCCGTTGCCGCAGACGTACAGATTCCAGCCTTTGTCGGTGGCAATCACCCCGATATCTTTCCCCTGGGCTTCAGCGCATTCGCGGGTGCAGCCGGAGACCGCCATCTTGATTTTGTGCGGGGCGCGTAGCCCTTTATAGCGATGCTCGAGCCGTACCGCGAGCCCGGTGGAGTCTTGCACGCCGTAGCGACACCAGGTTGAGCCGACGCAGGATTTCACCGTGCGCAGCGACTTGCCGTAGGCGTGGCCGGTTTCAAACCCGGCGTCGGCCAGCTCGCGCCAGATAGCCGGCAGCTGTTCCAGCCGCGCGCCAAACAGGTCGATGCGCTGGCCGCCGGTCACTTTGCTGTAGAGCTGGTAACGTTTGGCGATCTGCCCGATGGCGATCAGTCCGTCCGGCGTCACTTCCCCTGCCGCCATCCGCGGCACCACCGAATAGCTCCCGTCCTTCTGGATATTGGCGAAATAGCGGTCGTTGGTATCCTGCAGCGGCAGGTGCGCCGGCTTCAGCAGGTACTCGTTCCAGCAGGAGGCCAGCACCGAGGCCACCAGCGGTTTGCAGACATCGCAGCCGTGCCCCTGGCCGTAGCGGCTAATCAACTGCTCGAAGGTATGGATATGGTTAACCCGCACCAGGTGGTAGATCTCCTGGCGCGACCACGGGAAATGTTCGCAGACGTCTTTTTTCACTTCGACGCCCTGCTCCGCCAGCTGATACTCCATCACCTGTTTCACCAGCGCGCTGCAGCCGCCGCAGCCGGTAGCCGCTCTGGTGCAGCTTTTTATCGCCGACATATCCCCCGCCCCATTGTTCACCGCCTGGCAGATATCGCCTTTGCTAACGTTATGGCAGGAGCAGATCGGCGCGCTGTCCGGCAGCGCCGCGACGCCGAGCGCCTTCGGCGCGGCTCCCTCCAGCGCGGGCAGGATCAGACTCTCCGGACGCGGCGGCAGCGCCATGCCGTTCAGCATCATCTGCAGCAGCGTGGCATAGTCGCTGGCATCCCCCACCAGCACGCCGCCAAGCAGGGCTTTGCCGTCCTGACTGACGACGATTTTTTTGTAAATCTGCTGCGGACCGTCGGTCCATTGATAGCTCTGACAGCCCGGCGTGCGCCCCTGCGCATCGCCAAACGAGGCCACGTCGACCCCCAGCAGCTTCAGTTTGGTGCTCATATCGGCGCCGCTAAAGCAGGCGTCCTCTCCTGCGAGAGTGGCCGCGGCGATGCGCGCCATCTGATAGCCCGGCGCCACCAGACCGTAAATTTTATTGTCCCACAGGGCGCATTCGCCTATCGCCAGCACGTCCGGGTCAGAGGTACGGCACTGGCCGTCGATGTGAATTCCCCCGCGTTCGCCCACCTGCAGCGCGCAGCCGCGGGCCAGCGCGTCCTGCGGGCGGATCCCCGCCGAGAAGACCACCATGTCGGTCCGCAACGCGCCGCCGTCGGCAAAGTTCAGCCGCAGGCCGTCGGCCTCGCGCACGATGGCGGTGGTCGCTTTGCTGGTATGCACCCCCACGCCGAGGGCGACGATCTTCTCCCGGAGCATCGCCGCCCCGCCGTTATCCAGCTGGACGGCCATCAGGTTCGGGGCAAACTCCACCACCTGCGTCTCCAGCCCCAGCTGTTTCAGGGCGTTGGCCGCCTCCAGCCCGAGCAGCCCGCCGCCGATAACCACCCCGCTCTTCGCCGCGGCGGCATGGGCGGCGATACGGTCGAGATCGTCAAGAGTGCGGTAGACAAAGCACCCCGCGAGATCGTTACCGGGGATTGGCGGAACAAAGGGATACGAGCCGGTCGCCAGCACCAGTTTATCCCAGTGGATTTCATGCCCCTCGGCGTCCCGTACCAGCCGTGCGTCGCGGTCGATGGTCGCCACCGCCTCGCCGAGGCGGAGTTCAATACCGTGTTCAATAAAGAAATCCCCGGCCGCCAGCGACAGCGACTCGGCGCTGCGTCCGGCAAAATACTCGGAGAGATGTACCCGGTCGTAGGCGGGGTAACGCTCTTCGCCAAACACCACGATTCGATATTGCTGATGCAGATTGCGGCTCACGCATTGTTCGAGAAAATGGTGGCCGACCATGCCATGTCCCACCAGCACTAATACAGGTTTCGTCATCGTCATTATTCCTGCAGCCTGCGGCTGCGTTGAAGAGGGGTCAAAAAGCCAGTCCACGGTGGCAGGCTCATCGCTTTCCAGGCGCGCGGTGAGCGCGGCGGCGGCGGTGCAGTCGCCCATCAGCAGCACGCCGCGCAGGCGGCCATCGCGCAGCAGCAGGCGGCGATAGTGGCGGTCGATGGGGTCCCAGCTGGTATAAATGTCATCCTGTTCGCCGGCCTGCTGCTCGCCAGCGCTAAAGAGTTCAATGCCGGTGACCTTCAGGCGGGTCCCGGCGTCCTGCCAGACAAAGCCCTCGCCGGGGGCGCCGCACAGGCGATCCGCCAGCACCTCGGCCTGACGCAGGCAGGGAGCCACCAGTCCCCAGGTCTGGCCGTCAATTTCGCAACATTCGCCGATGGCGCTGATCCCCGGCAGCGAGGAGGCCATCTGACGGTCGACCACGATCCCCCGCTGGCACAGCACGCCGGACTGCGCCGCCAGACGGCTGTCAGGCTGCACGCCGGTAGCCAGCACCACTCTGGCGGCGCGGAATACGCGCCCGTCCGCCAGCCGCACGCCATCGGCGTCGATGGCGGCGATGCGGCACTCCAGCACGCAGCGAATGCCGCGCGCTTCAAGCTGCTGCCTGAGCTCATCGGCGGCAAAAGCGTCGGTCAGCGGCGCCATTAATCCGCTGCCGCGATGCAGAAGAGTGACCTCTCCGCCGTGACGACGCAGCGCCGCCGCCGCTTCCACCCCCAGCACGCCACCGCCAATCACCACCGCCGGGCCGGGTATCGCCAGAATACGTTCCACGTCCGCCAGGGTGCGGAAGGGCATAACCTGCGGACGATCAATGCCCGGCAGCGGCGGGATAAAGGGCCGCGAACCGGTGGCGAACACCAGCTCATCCCACGGCAGCCAGGTTTCCGCGATGCGCAGCCGCCGTTGCTGAATATCGACTTCATCGACCGCCTCGCCAGACCGCAGGCACACCCCGTGCCGGGTGTACCACTCCGCCGGCAGCAACGGGATCTGCGCCGCCGTTTTTTCACCTGCCAGCAGCGGCGAGAGCTGAATGCGGTTATAGGCCGGGTGCGGCTCGTCGCCGACGACGGTAATGGCAAACCGCGCGGGGTCGCGCTCAACCAGCCGCTGCACCAGCCGGGTGGCCGCCATGCCGTTACCGATCACCACCAGTCGCCGCGTCATGACCGCCTCCTTACGCTGCTTTCGGCTGTTTTTCATACAGGAAATGGAGGATCTGCTGGCGCAGATGGTGATACCGGCTGTCGTCCGCCAGCTGAACGCGGTGGCGCGGACGCGGCAGATCGACCGCGAGGATCTCGCCGACCGTCGCCGCCGGACCGTTGGTCATCATCAGCACCCGATCCGAGAGCAGCACCGCTTCATCAACGTCGTGGGTGATCATGACGATGGTGGTATTGAGCTCCTGCTGGATATGCATCACCGTGTCCTGGAGGTGGGCGCGGGTCAGCGCGTCCAGGGCGCCGAAGGGCTCATCAAGCAGCAGCACTTTCGGCTTCATCGCCAGCGCCCGGGCGATACCCACCCGCTGCTTCATGCCGCCGGAGATCTCCCCGGGACGTTTGTGCAGCGCATGACCCATCTGTACGCGCGCCAGGTTGTGTTCGATCCACTCCCGGCGCTCACTCTTGCTCATGGTGCGACGGAACACCTGATCCACCGCCAGCGCCACATTGTCGAAACAGCTCAGCCACGGCAGCAGCGAGTGGTTCTGGAAAACCACCGCCCGCTCCGGCCCGGGACCGGCGATTTCCCGGTTATCACATAGTAGTCCGCCCTCGGTAGGGGTGGTGATCCCGGCGATCAGGTTCAGCAGGGTCGATTTTCCGCAACCCGAGTGGCCGATCAGGCTAATGGTCTCCCCTTCGACGATATCGAAGGAGACATTCTGCAGCGCCAGGAACTCGCCGCTGGCGGTGTTGAAGCGTTGGCTGACGGCCTGCACCTGAATTAATGGTTTCATGTTGGCTCCTTATTTTTCCTGCCAGCTAAAGCGGCGAGCGAGCAGCATCAGGCCCTGCTCCAGCAGCAGGCCGACGACGCCGATAATGACGATGGCGATGATGATGTTTTCCACATTGAGGTTGTTCCACTCGTTCCAGATCCAGAAGCCGATCCCCAGCCCGCCGGTAAGCATTTCCGCCGCCACGATCACCAGCCAGGCGATGCCGATGGAGAGGCGCACGCCGGTAAGCACCGCCGGCAGCACCGCCGGAAAGAGGATTTTGCGCATCACCGTCCACTCCGAGAGCTGGAGGACGCGGGCGACGTTGAGATAGTCCTGCGGGATCCGCCGCACACCCTCCGCGGTGTTGATCACCATCGGCCAGATGGAGCAGATAAAAATGGTCCAGCTGGAAGCCGGCTCCGCCTTCTGGAACAGCAGCAGGCCAATCGGCAGCCAGGCCAGCGGGCTGACCGGGCGCAGCAGAGCAATCAGCGGATTAAACATGCGGGCGAAGAACAGCGAACGGCCGATCAAAAACCCCAGCGGAATGCCCGCCAGCGCCGCCAGGCCGAAGCCCACCGCCACGCGCTGCAGGGAGGCCAGCACGTTCCAGCCGATGCCCATGTCATTGGGCCCGTCCTGATAGAACGGATCGGCAAACAGGGTCAGCGCCGAGTCCAGCGTGCTCAGCGGCGTGGGAAAGCCTTTGCTATGCATCGCCGCCAGCTGCCAGGCCAGCAGCAGCACACCCAGCCCCAATAGCGGGGGCAGCAGGCGCTGGGTGAGCTCACGCAGCCAGCGCGTGACGGCCGGCGTGGTGCGCCGGACCTGCACCGGCGGCAGGATAATCACTTCGCCAGGCGCGTTGTCCACGCTGACGACCGGTTGCTTACGTTGTGCCTGCTTCATCTCATGCCCCCTTACGTTGAATAGAGAAATGGCGGGCGTAGCCTTCCGGGTCGGACCCGTTCCATACCGTCCCGTCCATTAGTGTGCTGCTGCGCATCCTGGCTGCCGGCGCGCTGATCCCTCCTACCGCCTGGGCGGCAGCCTGCCAGACATCGATGCGGTTAATGCGCGACGCCACCGCGAGGTAATCCGGAGCCTGCTTCAGCAACCCCCAGCGGCGGAACTGGGTGAGGAACCACATCCCGTCCGACAGCCACGGGAAACTCACCTCGCCCCCGGCCCAGAAGCGCATCGGATGGGCATCCTGCCAGCGGCGGCCAAGGCCGTTGTCATACTCTCCAAGCATCCGGCCGGTGAGGTATTGCTCCTTGGTATTGAGCCAGCCGCGTCTGGCGAGCAGGCAGGCCGTCTCCCGGGTGTTCTCCGGCGAGGCGGCGATCCAACGCTGCGCCTCCATCAGGGCCGCCACCAGCGCGCGGGCGGTGTTCGGGTTGCGTTCCACCCAGTCGCGACGGGTGCCCAGCACCTTTTCCGGATGCTCGGGCCAGATATCCTGGGAAGTGGCCGCAGTGAAGCCGATACGGTCGTTAATAGCGCGGGCGTTCCACGGCTCGCCGACGCAAAAGCCGCTCATATTGCCGATGCGCATGTTCATCACCATCTGCGGCGGCGGCACCACGACGGTGCGCACATCGTTGAAAGGATCGATGCCGGCGCTCGCCAGCCAGTAGTAAAGCCACATGGCATGGGTGCCGGTAGGAAAGGTATGGGCGAAGGTGTAACTGCCCGGCGGGCTGCGGTCGATCAGCCGCTTCAGCCCGCCGAGGTCGGTCACCCCTTTCTCCTGCAGCTCGCTGGAGAGGGTAATCGCCTGGCCATTGCGGTTGAGGGTCATCAAATTGGCCATCGCCTGCGGCTTGCTGGCGATCCCCAGTTCGAGGCCGTACAGCAGGCCATAGAGAATATGCGCCGCGTCGAGCTCGCCGGCCACCAGCTTGTCGCGCACCGCCGCCCAGCTGGCTTCCTTACTCGCCACCAGGGTGATGCCATATTTTTGGTCAAACCCCTTCGCCGCGGCGATGGCCAGCGGCGCGCAATCGGTCAGCGGAATAAATCCGACCCGCACGCGGGTTTGCTCCGGTTTGTCCGAGCCGCCGGCCCAGGCGGCCTGCATCACGCCCGGCAGCAGCATCGCGCCGCCCAGCGCGGCCCCTGCCTGCAGCAAGCGCCGCCGGGAAATTGAAAATTTGTCGCCCATATCCGCTCCACCATGCGCAAAAAAAAAGCGCCCGACAGTGCATACGCACTGCAGGACGCCTTTATCCACGGACACCCGAACCGCCATTGGTTCGTTGCCCGGACTTTTATTCACTTAATAAGTAATGCAAACGGGATGCCAGCTTTGGCAATAGCGCGCTGGCGGGCTTTTTCCCAACGCTGGCCGGTTTTTCACCTAAAAGTGCACCGCCGGCAGGCAAAGAATGCCCATCGATTGTGCATCTACTCCTTTGGTGTTAGCGGCCAAATCGCCTTCACCATCAGCAGCGCGCGGGCTATCTCAACCATGCGCTGATTTTTGTCCATGGCCATCTTGCGCAGCGTCTGCCAGGCCTGCTCCTCCTGCATTCCCTGGTGCGTCATCAGCAGACTTTTCGCTTTTTCGATCAGCTTGCGCTCTTCGAGCGCGTCTTTCAGCGAGGCCAGCTGGCTGGAGAGCTGCTGTAGCTCATAGGCCTGCTGGCGCACCAGCGGCAGTAGCTGTTTATCGAGCCGTGGCGTCACGCTATCGTCTTCCTCTCCGGCCTGCCAGCCAGGCGCGTCGTCTGCTAACAGCGCGTCGGTGGCATCCAGCAGATCGTCGATCAGTTGCTCTTCCACTTCGCGCAGTTGCTCAAGCCGTTGGGTTTGCAGACCAAACCAGCGCAGCGCCGTTTCCCCGCCGTCGGCAGCCGGCTGGCGGGTACAGGCGATCCGCCGCAGCTGTTCAATATCCAGACCGGCGTGGCACTGGGTTCTGAACAACTGGACGGTCGCCGGGCTGCCCAGCGCCTGAAAGCTGTCGAAGCAGGGCTGCTGACCGTCAATACGGTCCACCAGCTGCTGGCGCAGGCTGTCGCTGAACTCGCCGCGGGTAAAGCCCAATGCTCCCAGCGCGCGCTCCTGGCCCACCAGCTCTTTTCCCTGCATAAAGCTGTACAGGGCGACCATCCGACCAGCCACCGGCGGATCGTCAATGCTGTCATTGAGCTGCGGGGCGATGTTCAGCAGATGGCGGATGACGCGGCTGAACTGCTCCGTCGCGGCTTCAGCGGCAATTTGCCGGCGGCCGATCTGCGCGCGTAGCGCCGGGAGCTGCGCCAGCTCGTCAACCGCTCTGGCGATACGCCAGCACAGCGCGCTGCCGGCTACCGCGCGCGCCCGTTCGAGGCTGGCATAAAACAGGGCTAGCCGCTCGTCAACCAGCGCCCCTCCCGCCCGACACTCCGCTGTATACAGCAAGCCGCCCGAGCAAAGATAGATATTCGACGCCCCGCGCTCACACTGCAGCATATGCACCAGCGCGCTGAGCTGGCTGGCCAGTTCCCCCAGTTGGCTAAGCTGCTGAAGCTGTTGTTTTTGCAGGCGACGCGCCAGCTGCAGCCAGGCCGTCGCATCGTGCGCATGACCAGTCGTATTATTCATACCCCTCCTCCGGGTTAACGCTTTATACTGCCTAAAGCAATAACCGTGCCTTTAAGAAGGAGTTTGTATGCAACGTATTGTGATCATCGCCAACGGCGCCGCCTACGGCAGCGAATCCCTGTTCAACAGCCTGCGCCTGGCCATTGCCCTGCGCGAGCAGCAGTCCGACCTCGATCTCAAGCTGTTTCTGATGTCCGACGCCGTCACCGCCGGGCTGCGGGGGCAGAAGCCGGCAGAAGGGTATAATGTGCAGCAGATGCTGGAGATCCTCACCGCCCAGCAGGTTCCCGTGAAGCTGTGTAAAACCTGCGCGGACGGCCGCGGGGTCAGCGCACTGCCGCTGGTTGACGGCGTGGAGGTTGGCACTCTCGTTGAGCTGGCCCAGTGGACCCTGGCGGCAGATAAAGTGCTGACCTTCTGAATCTGGGGCGCCAAACGGCAGGAAATATCAGGTTTCGCCGCCTGCAGAGGTAAAAAAAACGTTAGCTGAATGCTTTCAGGAACAACGTCATTTTTGTTTAATCTTTATCCCTTTTTTTGATCAAAATCAGCATCCCGACCCGCGCCGTTTGGTGTGATGCACAGAGCAAAGTGTGAACAATATCACGCGAGGACTGGGTGGGCAGGATGCTGTAGCGGGACAGAAACGGGGTATAAAATGGCGATGGTTAAAGCAAGTTTGACGTTATTTGGTGGTGACACGCTGGTGGTGCGGTGCTCAGAGCGCTGCCATATTCATCTGATGAGCGCGAAGGTCCCGGGCGACAGTCATGCGGATATTCTGAGCGTGCAGGATCGGGACAGCGCATATCTGACGGTGCCCTACAGCGGCACCTGGAACGTGCTTATCGACAGTCACAGCCAGTCGCTGGAGCACTCCATCAGCTACGTGCCGGCCTGACCGTCACTGCCAGAACACACGCCCGGTCATGCCGGGCGTGAGATTCATGACAAACCTCATGCAATCATTGTACTTGCAGATTGCACCAGAAAAATAACAAGGAAAATCAATTTATTGATTTTCGGCTGATAACCACCAGTAAGGAAAAACCACGCTTTTTCCTTACTGGTCAGCAATCGGACGCCCGGTCATGCCGGGCGTTTTCTTTTGCGCGCGCTCAGGCCAGGCCCGGCGTCGGACTCTCGCCCAACAGCGCGCGGACGCTGGCCACCAGGTCATCGAGACTGGCATCGTGCATGCCCAGCTTGCGCAGCGCCTGCTCAAGCGAAAACAGATACTGGGCGTTGGTGCCGAGCGGCCCGCTGGCCCGGGCGATCAGCGGGGCGATAACCTGGGCACTGGTATCCGGTTCAAACAGTGGATGGCGCGGATCCATAATAAACACCAGGGCATTCACCGTCCGTCCGTCGTCCAGCTCCAGCTTGCACCAGGTGGGCAGATAGCAGCCGGTGATCATCTCCCGCTTCCACAGCAGGGTCAGCTCCTCCTCCAGCGTGTCGTCAGGCAGACGATAGGCGACGCCGGTGGTTCGGCCGCCCTCTTTGAGAGCCAGCATGCGTCCCGGCTGGCAGGCACTACCGCGCCCGGCGGTCAACCGCAGGCAAAACGCGCGGTGCCAGCCCGGCAGCGTGCCGGTGCAGGACTCGCGATAATTGAGCGCCGGGTTCCAGATAAGCGAACCGTAGCCAAAGATCCATACTGAGCCATCATCCGGGCGGCAGGCCAGCGTCGCCGCCAGCGAGGCTGCACGTTGTTCTGCCGACCAGAGTAGCGATTCCTCAATAGCGCCAAACGCTGTCTTACAATCCGCATTCATTAAGAAATCACGAGTTAACACTGTTTACTACCTCCGCCACTGCCCGCTTCCCGGCGTTCGTCTCATGCATCCGTCAATATTGCTGAAATATTATCCAGCTTTATCTTTCAATAAGCAATCAGCGGGGCGCTGGCAAGCGAAAAAGCGGCGTCAGCGATTATTTTTTCTTATGCCACTTATCATCATCGCCTTTCTCATAGCTGTTCTTCACCGCCGCCCAGGCGACTTTGTGCGCCGTCTCTTCGCGGCTGGCGTCATCGCGCCGCTCGTCTTTATCTTTATATTGATCCCAGGCGCTGTTAAACGCTTCTTTATAAATTTCCTGCGCATGGGCAGGCAGTACATGCTGAACGCTGTCGGGGAGTTCTTGTTTACTGCGATAGGGCATACTGACCTCCTGTTTAGGCATTAAGTTTAAGTCTGGTACGCAGTCGGCTGGCTATCAAGGTCAAAATGAGTAGAAAAATTATTTTAGTAATTATCTGAATAATAAGAACTAAATATAAGTAAACATAAATTATAATAAACTAATAAAGATATCCCTCGATACCCGTAAATTTAAGTAAAAAACCAGCGGTAATTTAGCAAGATCTGTTACTTTACCGCCCTACGTTTTTATAATTATAACACCTGCATAAATGGAGATGGTTCATGACCCATGCACATGAGGCGGTAAAAACCCGCCATAAGGAGTCTTCCCTCGTCTTTCCGGTGCTGGCGCTGGCGGTGCTGTTTTTCTGGGGCAGCAGCCAGTCACTGCCAGTGGTTATCGCGATCAATATCCTCGCACTGGTCGGCATTTTGAGCAGCGCCTTCAGCGTGGTCCGCCACGCCGACGTCCTCGCCCACCGCCTGGGCGAACCCTATGGCTCCCTGATTTTAAGCCTGTCGGTGGTTATCCTTGAGGTCAGTTTGATCTCTGCCTTAATGGCCACCGGCGACGCCGCGCCGACCTTGATGCGGGATACCCTCTACTCCATTATTATGATCGTCACCGGCGGTCTGGTCGGTTTCTCTCTGCTGCTGGGCGGGCGTAAATTCGCCACCCAATATATGAATCTGTTCGGCATTAAGCAGTATCTTATCGCCCTGTTTCCGCTAGCGATTATCGTGCTGGTCTTTCCGATGGCGCTGCCGGGCGCGAACTTCAGCACCGGGCAATCGCTGTTGGTGGCGGTAATTTCGGCGGCCATGTACGGCGTTTTCCTGCTTATTCAGACCAAAACCCATCAGAGCCTGTTTGTTTATGAGCATGAAGACGACAGCGACGATGACGACCCGCACCACGGTAAACCGTCCGCCCACAGCAGCGGGTGGCATACCGCCTGGCTGCTGGTGCACCTGGTGGCAGTGATCGCGGTTACCAAAATGAACGCTAACCCGCTGGAAACGCTGTTGACCAGCATGAATGCCCCGGTGGCCTTTACAGGCTTCCTGGTGGCTCTGCTGATCCTGTCGCCGGAAGGCCTTGGCGCCCTGAAAGCGGTGCTTAACAATCAGGTTCAGCGGGCGATGAATCTGTTTTTCGGCTCCGTGCTGGCCACCATATCGCTGACGGTCCCGGTGGTCACCCTCATCGCCTTCCTGACCGGCAATGAGCTGCGCTTTGGCCTTGGCGCCCCGGAGATGGTGGTGATGGTCGCCTCGCTGGTGCTGTGCCATATCTCCTTCTCCACCGGACGCACCAATGTGCTGAACGGCGCGGCCCACATGGCGCTGTTCGCCGCCTATCTGATGACCATTTTCGCCTGACCCCGCTTTCCCACCCGGCGGAGTCCGGGCGAAAAAAAGCCTGCCGGTTTTGACGCCGGCAGGCTTTTTTACTGATGCAGTCAGGCTTACTTGCTGGTATCCAGCTCGTCGAAGCTTTTCACCAGATCGTCAATCGCTTTCATCTGTTTGAGGAACGGCTCCAGTTTATCCAGCGGCAGCGCGGACGGGCCGTCGCATTTCGCGTGGTCCGGATCCGGATGCGCTTCAATAAACAGACCGGCGATACCTACCGCCATACCGGCGCGGGCCAGCTCGCTCACCTGCGCACGACGACCGCCGGAGGCTGCGCCAAACGGGTCGCGGCACTGCAGCGCGTGGGTGACGTCGAAAATGACCGGCGAGTTGTTGGAGGCTTTCTTCATCACGCCGAAGCCGAGCATATCCACGACCAGGTTGTCGTAACCGAAGTTCGCGCCGCGGTCGCAGAGGATTACTTTGTCGTTACCCCCTTCGATAAACTTATCGACGATGTTGCCCATCTGACCCGGGCTGACAAACTGCGGCTTCTTGACGTTGATCACCGCCCCGGTCTTCGCCATCGCTTCCACCAGGTCAGTCTGGCGCGCGAGGAAAGCCGGAAGCTGGATCACGTCCACCACGTCAGCTACCGGCTGCGCCTGGCTGGCTTCATGAACGTCGGTGATGATTTTCACGCCAAAGGTCTGCTTCAGCTCCTGGAAAATCTTCATCCCTTCTTCCAGACCCGGCCCACGATAGGAGTGGATGGAGGAACGGTTGGCTTTATCAAAGGAGGCTTTGAAGACGTAGGGAATACCAAGCTTCTGCGTAACGGTGACATAATGTTCGCAGATACGCATCGCCAGGTCGCGCGACTCCAGCACGTTCATCCCGCCGAACAGCACGAACGGCAGGTCGTTCGCTACGTTGATATCACCAATGCTAACCACTTTTTGTTTCATAAGTTCGCCTTATCAGGGTGTAACCGGAATGGTTCCAGACTAATGCAATGTAATTTGTTTATGCGAAATCGTGTTGATCTGCGCGCGGATCATCTCGCTGATCGGATCCTCCGGGCACTGCTCAACGAAATAGCTCAGATCCAACAGCGCCACGTGATCGCAGTCCAGCTGGGCGTATATCAGCCCGCGGTCGCGGATCTCATACGGATCTTCCGGATTAAACTGCAGCAGCGCTTCGCTGGCGCGCAGGGCCAGCTCCATCTGCCGCTCTTCCATCAGCGCCGACTTCAGGGTGTCCAGCAGCTTGCGGATCACCTCGGCGTTATCCGCTTCGTCGAGATCTTCATTAAACAGTTCCGCCACCGGCCCGATGTTGCCCTTCAGCCATACCTCCAGGGTATGCTCGTCGAGGGTCTCGCCGTTAAACGGATTAATCAGCCACATCTCTTCGCTGGTTTCCGGGTCCGCACGCAGCAGCATTTGGGTCGGGAAGATCACCGGCACCACCGGCAGCGCCAGGCGCTGGGCGATCCACAGCAGGATCGCGCCTAACGACACCGCGCTCCCCTGGCGGTTAACCAGCACTTTATCCAGCCATAGCGCGTCGGAAAGACGATACACGCCCTGCGAGGCGCCAAAGCCCCACTCGTCGTAAAACAGCTCCAGCAATCGTTCTATCTGGCGCTCCTGGTCCCACGACGGCGCAATCTCCTCCTGCGCGAGGCGCAGCAATCGCTGCAGCTCTTCCTCGACAAAACGCGACGGAAAATCGTCGCGGACCTGTTCAGAAATGAGGACCATGCCATCACACAATGGCGCTTTGTTAAATTCGAAATCCGCTAATGACCCCATGACCTACCCCAGTATCGGTATTCTTGTGATGGCGAGTTGAATGATGATAAACAACACCACCAGCGCCAGCAGGAACGCGATAAAGCGGCTCTGCTGGCTGCGCGGACGACGACGGCCCAACGCGATAAAACCTAATGCGATGTAAATGATAACGCCAAACAGCTTTTCAGTCAGCCATGCGCCGTCTTCTGTGAACGGCAGGTAGTGCGTTATCGCCATTAACCCTGCGCCGCTGAGAAACAGCAGCGTATCGCTGCAGTGCGGCGCAATTCGCACCCACCGCTGGTTCAGCAGCGGGCTCTGGTGATACATCCACCAGTAACGTAAAACGAACAATCCTACCGACACCGCCACTGTGGCAATGTGCAGGTAGAGGACAGCCATGAATAAGTTCATCAGCCAACATTCTCCATGTCGGGTAAACGTCCGAGGGTCAGACGCTCATTGTCGCCATAGTCGCGACAGGTCGCGACGTCCAGATAGCCCGCTTCGCGGAACAGCGCGCGAACCGCCTCGCCCTGAGTCCAGCCATGCTCCAGCAGCATCCAACCGCCGGGCTGCAGATACTGCCGTCCCTCGCGGATGATATGCGCCAGATCGGCCAGCCCCTGGTCGCCTGCGACCAGCGCCGTCAACGGCTCAAAGCGCACATCGCCTTCGGCGAGATGCGGGTCGGCGGCGTCGATATAGGGGGGATTGCTGACGATCGTGGCGAAGCGCTGCCCGGCCAGCGCGCTAAACCAGTCGCTTTGACTTATCGTCACGTTAGCGATGCCCAGATGTTCGGCATTGCGCAACGCCAGCGCCACGGCGTCCGGCATCACGTCCACTGCGGTGACCTCACAGTCCGGACGTTCGCTGGCCAGCGCCAGGGCAATGGCGCCGGTCCCGGTGCCGAGGTCGAGAATACGGCACGGCGCGGTTGGCAGACGCGCCAGCGCCTGCTCTACCAGACATTCGGTATCCGGGCGGGGGATCAGCGTCGCCGGGGAGACGAACAGCGGCAGCGACCAAAACTCGCGCTGCCCGACCAGATGAGCAATAGGTTCCCCGCGCTGGCGTCTCACCAGGAGCGCCTCCAGCTTCGCCGCCTCGTCAGCAGAGAGCGTCGTTTCACCGAAGGCCAAAATCCAGGTTCGCGCCCGGCCGGTAACGTGTCCCAGCAGGATCTCGGCGTCGCGTCGCGGGCTGTCGCTCTCCGCCAGGCGGGCGATCGCCTGCTGCAGCCAGGCCTGAAAGGTCATCATTCCTGCTCGGACAGCGCCGCCAGCTGATCGGCCTGATGTTCCTGGACAATCGGCTCAATCAGCATGTCGAGTTTGCCCTCCATCGCCTCATCCAGACGGTAGAGCGTCAGGTTGATGCGGTGGTCGGTCACGCGGCCCTGCGGGAAGTTATAGGTGCGATTGCGGTCGCTGCGGTCGCCGCTGCCCAGCAGGTTGCGGCGCGTGGAGGCTTCCGCCTGCTGACGTTTGGCCACTTCGGCGGCGCGGATGCGCGCGCCCAGCACCGACAGCGCCTTGGCTTTGTTTTTATGCTGAGAACGCTCGTCCTGGCACTCCACCACGATGCCGGTGGGCAGGTGGGTAATGCGGATAGCCGAGTCGGTGGTGTTAACGTGCTGACCGCCTGCCCCGGAGGAACGGAAGGTATCGATGCGCAGATCCGCCGGGTTAATGTCCGGCATTTCGGCTTCCGGCAGCTCCGGCATCACCGCCACCGTACAGGCGGAGGTGTGGATCCGCCCCTGCGATTCGGTGGCCGGCACACGCTGCACGCGATGGCCGCCGGATTCAAATTTCAGCCGACCGTAAACGCCGTCGCCGCTGATCTTGGCGATCACCTCTTTAAAGCCGCCGTGCTCACCTTCGTTGGCGCTGAGGATCTCTACCTGCCAGCGGCGCGATTCTGCGTAACGGGTGTACATGCGGAATAGATCGCCGGCAAACAGCGCTGCTTCGTCGCCGCCGGTCCCGGCGCGCACTTCCACGAAGGCGTTACGCTCGTCATCAGGATCTTTCGGCAGGAGGAGAACCTGCAGCTGTTGCTCCAGCTGATCGCCTTTTTCTTTGGCGTCACGCAGCTCTTCCTGCGCCATTTCGCGCATTTCCGGATCGTCGAGCATCATCTGCGCGGTTTCAATATCCTCCTGCACCTGACGCCAGTCGGTATAGCAGCGCGCCACATCGCTCAGTTGAGCATACTCCCGCGACAGCGCGCGGAATTTATCCTGATCGGCAATCGTCGCGGCATCGCCGAGCAGCGCCTGCACTTCTTCATGGCGCTCGTACAACGCTTCCAGTTTGGCAACAATAGAAGACTTCATAGGCGTGAATTCACCCTGTCCTGAAAATAAGAGAAAGGTGCGCTATTCCAGCCCGAGGCTGTTGCGCAGAATATGCAGACGTTCGTCGTCCCCGTCACGGGCGGCCTGCTGAAGAGATTTGGTTGGCGCGTGGATCAGGCGGTTAGTGAGCTTGCGCGCCAGATCCTGCATAATTTCCTGGGCATCACCGCCCTGCTCCAGCGCGGCCAGCGCTTTCGCCGTCAGCTCCTCACGGACCTGCTCAGACTGAGAGCGGTATTCGCGAATGGTCTCGCTGGCGCTCTGCGCGCGCAGCCAGGCCATAAATTCGCTGGTTTCCTGCTCGACGATCGATTCCGCCTGCACCGCGGCAGCCTTACGCTGCGCCAGGTTATGCTGAATGATGTTTTGCAAATCGTCGACGCTGTAGAGGTAGGCGTTAGCCAGTTTGCCGACCTCTGGTTCAACGTCGCGCGGGACGGCGATATCCACCAGCAGCATCGGCTGGTTACGCCGCGCCTTAAGCGCACGCTCCACCATGCCTTTGCCGATGATCGGCAGCGGGCTGGCGGTGGAGCTGATAATGATGTCGGCCTCTTTCAGCCGTTCGTCGATATCGCTGAGGGCTATCACCTCGGCGCCCACTTCCTCCGCCAGCGCCTGGGCGCGTTCACGGGTGCGGTTGGCGATCACCATTTTGCGCACGTGATGTTCGCGAAGATGGCGCGCTACCAGCTCAATGGTTTCCCCGGCGCCGACCAGTAACACGGTGACGCTGGAGAGCGATTCAAAGATTTGCCGCGCCAGGGTACAGGCGGCGAAAGCCACAGAGACCGCGCTGGCGCCGATATCGGTTTCGGTACGCACGCGCTTAGCCACTGAAAAGGATTTCTGGAACATCCGCTCCAGCTCGCTGACGTTAAGATGGCCGCGGCTGGAGTCGGCGAAGGCTTTTTTCACCTGGCCGAGGATCTGCGGCTCGCCCAGCACCAGCGAATCGAGGCCGCTGGCGACGCGCATCAGATGGCTGACGGCGTCATTATCCTGGTGCCAGTAAAGGCTTTTTCGCAGGTCTTCTTCGTTGAGGCCGTGGTAGTTGCACAGCCAGCGGATCAGCGCTTCCTGCAGGTTATCCTGCTCTTCGACGCTGAGATAGAGTTCCGTGCGGTTGCAGGTCGACAGCACCACCCCACCCTGCACCATCGGCTGAGCCAGCAAGCTCTCCAGCGCCTTATCGAGCGTTTCCGGCGAAAACGTGACGCGTTCTCGCAGGGCGACCGGAGCTGTTTTGTGATTGATGCCAAGAGCTAAAAGGGTCATTGTGAGGGAGTAGTACCAGCGTTGCTAAGGTTAGTCTGAGTGCATCATACAGGATGCGCGTAATCAATAAAAGAGAGGCTCCCCTTTTGGAGTAATAGTTAAAGCAAGACCGCCATTAAGGTTAATTTTTTGATTTCAGACAACTTGAACGTAGACGCTATCGCCCGGCGACGCTAGCATTAAGGGTTATAAATGTAACCTGCTACACAAATCGGCCCGCTGTTCCCTGTCGCCGTTTTTCCCTGTAGACATCAAGGATTTGTCATCATTATGAATCGACTGTTCCGCCTGCTGCCGCTGGCCAGCCTCGTCCTCACCGCCTGTTCTCTTCATACGCCGCAAGGGCCTGGCAAAAGCCCGGATTCGCCGCAGTGGCGTCAGCACCAGCAGGCTGTCCGCAGCCTCTATCAGTTCCAGACCCGCGGGGCGTTTGCCTATCTTTCCGATGAGCAAAAAGTCTATGCCCGCTTCTTCTGGCAGCAAACCGGCCAGGACCGCTATCGCCTGCTGCTGACCAACCCGCTGGGCAGCACCGAGCTGTCGCTGACCGCGCAGCCGGGCAGCGTGCAGCTGATCGATAACAAAGGCCAGACCTATACCGCCGCTGATGCCGAAGAGATGATTGGCCGTCTGACCGGGATGCCGATCCCGTTGAACAGCCTGCGCCAGTGGATCATCGGCCTGCCGGGCGACGCCACCGACTATTCGCTGGACGATCGGTACCGTCTGCGTGAACTGAACTATACGCAAAACGGCAAAACCTGGCACGTGACCTACGGCGGCTACACCAGCGATACCCAGCCAGCCCTACCGTCCAATGTCGAGCTGAACAATGGCGCTCAGCGCATCAAGCTGAAGATGGATAACTGGATCGTGAAATGATGACCCGCTGGCCCTCTCCTGCAAAACTGAATCTGTTTTTATATATCACCGGCCAGCGGGCCGATGGTTACCATACCCTGCAAACGCTGTTTCAGTTTCTCGATTACGGCGATACGTTGACCATCGAACCGCGTACTGACGGCCAACTGCGCCTGCTGACGCCGGTGGCCGGCGTGCCGGACGAGGAGAATCTGATCGTTCGCGCCGCGCGTCTGCTGATGCATGCCGCCAGCGAAAGCGATCGCCTGCCGGCGGGCAGCGGCGCCGATATCAGTATCGATAAGCGCCTGCCGATGGGCGGCGGCCTGGGCGGTGGCTCCTCCAATGCCGCCACCGTGCTGGTGGCGCTCAACCATCTGTGGGGCTGCGGTCTCTCGGAAGATGAGCTGGCGACTCTTGGCCTTCAGCTGGGGGCCGATGTGCCGGTTTTCGTACGCGGCCATGCCGCCTTCGCCGAGGGGGTGGGTGAAATACTGACGCCGGTAGAACCCGAGGAAAAATGGTACCTGGTGGCCCACCCGGGGGTCAGTATTCCGACGCCGATCATTTTTCGCGATCCGGAGCTACCACGAAATACCCCGCGCCGGTCAATTAATACGTTATTAAATTGTGAATTCAGCAACGATTGCGAGCTTATCGCAAGAAAACGTTTTCGCGAGGTTGATGCCGCGCTTTCCTGGCTGTTAGAATATGCGCCGTCACGCCTGACCGGCACAGGGGCCTGTGTTTTTGCTGAATTTAACACCGAATCCGCTGCCCGTCAGGTGCTGGACACTGCCCCGGCATGGCTAAATGGCTTTGTGGCGCGCGGAGTTAACCTTTCGCCGCTCAAGCAGGCCCTGCTCTGAATCCTGCGCCGTGATGGCACATTGATAATGAGTCAGCCGGGGAAATTGAGTTACGGTGACAACGTCACCCTGTTCCAGACGTTGCATCGTGCTCTTTAAATACACCGACTGGATCGAATGGCGCCATCCCGCACATTATTGGCCCATTCATCCACCACTGGACGCATGCCTGAGGTTCTTCTCGTGCCTGATATGAAGCTTTTTGCTGGTAACGCCACCCCGGAACTAGCACAACGTATTGCCAACCGCCTGTACACTTCTCTTGGCGACGCCGCTGTAGGTCGTTTTAGCGACGGCGAAGTCAGCGTACAAATCAATGAAAACGTACGCGGTGGTGATATTTTCATCATCCAGTCCACTTGTGCTCCCACCAATGACAACCTGATGGAACTGGTTGTTATGGTTGATGCTCTGCGTCGTGCTTCGGCAGGTCGTATCACCGCCGTTATCCCTTACTTCGGTTATGCTCGTCAGGACCGTCGTGTTCGTTCTGCTCGTGTGCCAATCACCGCGAAAGTGGTGGCGGATTTTCTGTCCAGCGTCGGCGTTGACCGTGTGCTGACCGTTGACCTGCACGCAGAACAGATCCAGGGCTTCTTCGATGTGCCAGTCGATAACGTGTTCGGCAGCCCAATCCTGCTGGAAGATATGCTGCAGCTGAACCTGGACAACCCGATTGTGGTTTCTCCGGACATCGGCGGCGTCGTGCGTGCCCGCGCTATCGCTAAACTGCTGAATGATACCGATATGGCTATCATCGACAAGCGCCGTCCGCGCGCCAACGTCTCCCAGGTGATGCACATCATCGGCGACGTTGCCGGTCGTGACTGCGTGATGGTCGACGATATGATCGACACCGGCGGCACCCTGTGTAAAGCGGCAGAAGCGCTGAAAGAGCGTGGCGCGAAACGCGTATTCGCTTACGCGACGCACCCAATCTTCTCCGGCAACGCTATCCAGAACATCAAAAACTCTGTCATTGATGAATTTGTCGTCTGCGATACCATTCCGCTGGCACCAGAAATTAAAGCGCTGGATAAAGTGCGTACTCTGACGCTCTCCGGTATGCTGGCTGAAGCTATTCGCCGTATCAGCAATGAAGAATCTATCTCTGCTATGTTCGAACATTAATCGAGCCCAGCACAAAAACCCGCTGCGGCGGGTTTTTTTGTCTCCGCACCTTATTTGTATGATCAATGCCTCCTTCACCTGCCATTTAGTTGACAGATGATGCGCTCATGGATGAAACATTATTGTGAACAGATTATTTTCCTCACATGTGATGCCTTTCCGCGCCCTCATCGACGCTTGTTGGAAAGAAAAGTACACCACCGCCCGCTTCACGCGTGACCTGATCGCCGGGATCACCGTCGGGATCATTGCGATTCCGCTGGCGATGGCGCTGGCGATTGGCAGCGGCGTGCCGCCGCAGTACGGCCTCTATACCTCAGCGGTGGCAGGGATTGTGATCGCCTTGACCGGCGGGTCACGCTTTAGCGTTTCCGGGCCGACCGCCGCCTTTGTGGTGATCCTCTATCCGGTCTCCCAGCAGTTTGGTCTGGCGGGACTGCTGGTGGCGACGCTGATGTCGGGGATCTTTTTAATCCTCTTCGGCCTGGCGCGCTTTGGCCGCCTGATCGAATACATCCCGCTGTCAGTCACCCTCGGCTTCACCTCGGGGATCGGTATCACCATCGGCACCATGCAGATTAAAGATTTCCTCGGCCTGCAGATGCCCCATGTGCCGGAGCATTATCTGCAGAAAGTGGCGGCGCTGGCGATGGCCCTACCGACCATTAACGTTGGCGATGCCGCCATCGGCGTCGTTACTCTTGGCATTCTGATCCTCTGGCCGCGGCTGGGTATCCGCCTGCCGGGCCACCTCCCGGCGCTGCTGGGCGGCTGCGCGGTCATGCTGGTGGTCAACTTGCTCGGCGGCGATGTCGCGACGATCGGCTCGCAGTTCCATTATCAGCTGGCGGACGGCACTCAGGGCAATGGCATTCCGCAGCTGCTGCCGCAGCTGGTATTGCCCTGGGATATGCCGGGCTCAAACTTTACCCTGAGCTGGGCCTCGCTGCAGGCTCTGCTGCCTGCCGCCTTCTCAATGGCGATGCTCGGCGCCATTGAATCTCTGCTGTGCGCGGTGGTGCTTGATGGCATGACCGGCACCAAGCACAAAGCCAATAGCGAGCTGATTGGCCAGGGGCTGGGCAACATTGTCGCGCCGTTCTTCGGCGGGATCACTGCCACCGCGGCGATTGCCCGCTCGGCGGCGAACGTCCGCGCCGGCGCCACATCGCCGGTTGCCGCCGTGATCCACGCCCTGCTGGTGATCCTGGCGCTGCTGATCCTCGCCCCACTGCTCTCCTGGCTGCCGCTGTCGGCGATGGCCGCCCTGCTGCTGATGGTGGCATGGAATATGAGCGAGGCGCATAAAGTCATCAATCTGCTGCGCCACGCGCCGAAGGACGACATCGTGGTGATGCTAATGTGCATGTCGCTAACGGTGCTGTTTGACATGGTGATCGCTATCAGCGTCGGGATCGTGCTGGCTTCGCTGTTGTTTATGCGCCGTATCGCACGCATGACTCATCTGGCGCCGGTCAACGTCGAGGTGCCAGACGATGTGCTGGTGCTGCGGGTAATTGGGCCGCTGTTCTTTGCCGCCGCCGAAGGCTTGTTCAACGATCTGGAGACCCGGATCGCCGGCAAGCGCATCGTGGTGCTGAAATGGGACGCGGTGCCGGTTCTCGACGCCGGTGGCCTGGATGCCTTCCAGCGCTTTGTGAACAAGCTGCCGGAAGGCTGTGAATTGCGCGTATCTAACCTCGAGTTTCAGCCGCTACGCACGCTAGCGCGCGCCGGCGTCAAGCCGCTGCCCGGACGCCTGAGCTTCTACCCCGATCGTCAGGCCGCGCTGGCTGACCTGTGATCACCCGGCGGCAGGTCCCTGCGCCTGCCGCATCAAGGATCCGGTCGCCTGCTGCAGCCAGCTCAGCACTGCCGGCGTCATCCAGGTGCCCTTCATCAAATGCGGCTCCTGCTCCATTGCCCGACGAAACTTCTGCAACGTCTGCGGCCGGGTACCGGCGTAGGACTGAAACAGTTCAAGCCACGCCCGGGCCAGCGCCTGACCCGACGCCGAGTCCGGCGCTACGCCCTCCCGGCACGCCTGATGCAGCTTCGCCACCAGCGCAGGCCACTCCTGTAGCCGGTCAAAATAGTGCTGGCGGGTGAACGCCATCTCTTCTTCGTCAAGGTACCGCGCCCAGATGGCCAGTTTGCTTTCGGCAAAGGCCTCGGTGATATAGGCGATGATTGCCGGCGTGACGCCGGTCTGTTCAACCATTTGCGGCTCGGCGGCATGCATCTCGTTCAGGCGGGTCAGAAACTCCGGACGCCCGGCCGTATCCTGCTCCAGGCGCTCCATCCAGCGCGTCGCCAGACGCATCGCCTGCGGACTGTCCGTCGGGCAGCCGCTCGCCATCAGCGTCTGCACCTCCTCCGTTAGCTCGCGCCACGCCTGCGCCCGCTGTTCATCCTGTGCCGCAAACGGCAGCGCGGCTAACTCCTGTTGACTAAACCAACGATCGTACATTTTCATTAACTCCAGCGTCTGTAGCCAGGACTCCAGATCGGGTTCATTGCCGCTCGCCAGCGCCTCGCGCAGTACCAATAGTCGATCGCGCAGCCTGCCAACATCGCGTAGCTGGGCGTTGAGCGTATCTATCTGCTGCGTCAGCAGCTCGGGCAGCGACAGCGTTTGCCGATCGAGATAGTCCTTGATTGTGGCGAGCGTTAGCCCGGCCTGCGCCAGCGCCTTTATCATATGCAGGCGCTGAACCGCGGACAGGTTATAGAGCCGATAGCCCGCCTCGCTTCTGGCCGAAGGCGTTAACAGCCCCGTCTGTTCATAATGATGCAGCGTACGTACCGTCAGTCCGGCACGCTTCGCCAGCTCTCCCACCTGAATTAACATGACTGCTCCTCTCTGTGGCCAGGTCCGCTACTCTGCAGCCTGACGTAACGTCAGGGTCAAGCAAAAACCGCGCTTGCTATTCATTTTTGCTGGCAACCATAGCAGCACGAAGGCCAGGACGGAATGGGGGCGTAATATGGCGGGAAAAAGAGGAAGAGATAAAGTGAGACACAGAAAAGCGCATCGGCCTTCAGCGGCCGATGCGGGAAATCATGCTACGGTTAGCTGTGACGATGCTGGTTACGACGGCAGCGTTTATCGTAGTGGCGCACCCACCAGTAGCGGTCGCTGACCTGCTCGTGGCCGCCAATACGGGCACCGGCCAGCCAGAGCACTGCGCCAACGAAGATGCTTAGGATTGCGCCATGCGCAAAGAATTGTGGCAGGTTAAGCTGCGGAAGCTGGTTCAGAATGGAGTAACCTACCCCCACAACCATCACCACCAACCCTAACCCCATGAGTACGTTACCGAGTAACGAAGCGTTTTTGCGTTTCATGTGTCACCTCCGGACTTTGGGTTGCCAGGGAATGTCCCCAAATCTTATAGGTGTAGTATAGACAAGGTCTCTTCTGCGGAGTGCGTCCACGATCACATTAGTGAACAGCGAATAGACAAAAATTTACAAATAAGTCTATGAACCATATCAAATTCTAATGATTTAGTGAGTAAATCATCAATGCGGGTATTGTCTAATAGCCAGAATTTTGTCAAGCGCGCCCGCAGACAGTACACTACGCGGCAGAGAATGCCCCATGCAGGATAGAAAACGTGACCATTAAACTGATTGTCGGCCTGGCCAACCCCGGTGCGGAATATGCCGCCACCCGGCACAACGCTGGCGCCTGGTATGTGGATTTACTGGCGGATCGCCATCGTGCGCCGCTGCGCGAAGAGAGCAAATTCTTCGGCTACACCTCGCGCATCAACCTGGCGGGCGAGGACGTCCGCCTGCTGGTCCCCACTACCTTTATGAACCTCAGCGGTAAAGCCGTGGCCGCGATGGCGACCTTTTATCGCATCAACCCGGATGAAATTCTGGTCGCCCATGACGAGCTGGATTTACCGCCGGGCGTGGCGAAATTTAAGCTTGGCGGTGGCCATGGCGGCCACAATGGCCTGAAGGATATCATCAGTAAGCTCGGCAATAACCCGAACTTTCACCGTTTACGCGTCGGAATCGGCCATCCGGGCGACAAAAACAAGGTTGTCGACTTTGTGCTTGGCAAACCACCGGCCAGCGAGCAGAAACTGATCGATGACGCTGTCGACGAAGCGGCGCGCTGTACCGAAATCTGGTTAAAGGACGGGCTGACCAAAGCGACCAACCGTTTGCACGCCTTTAAGGCGCAATAAGCCGTTGTCGTGCGGCATTTTTGCCGCGCACCGTGTATAATAGGCAAAGCTATTCAATTTTCTGCAATCTGTTCCTTGTAACAGATTGATTATCCAAAGATTAAGGTGATTTAAATCATGGGATTCAAATGCGGTATCGTCGGTTTGCCCAACGTCGGCAAATCCACCCTGTTCAATGCGCTCACCAAAGCGGGTATTGAAGCGGCCAACTTCCCCTTCTGTACCATTGAGCCGAACACCGGTGTCGTACCGATGCCCGATCCGCGTCTGGACAAGCTGGCTGAAATCGTCAAACCGCAGCGCATCCTGCCGACCACCATGGAGTTCGTGGATATCGCGGGCCTGGTGAAAGGCGCGTCCAAAGGTGAAGGTCTTGGCAACCAGTTTCTGACCAACATCCGTGAAACCGAAGCCATCGGCCATGTGGTTCGCTGCTTTGAAAACGATAATATTATTCACGTCGCGGGGAAAGTGAACCCGGCGGAAGATATCGACGTTATCAACACCGAACTGGCGCTGTCTGACCTTGATACCTGCGAACGCGCGATTCACCGCGTCTCCAAAAAAGCCAAAGGCGGCGATAAAGACGCGAAGGTTGAGCTGGCCGCGCTGGAAAAATGCCTGCCGCAGCTGGAAAACGCCGGTATGCTGCGCGCGCTGGATCTGACCAAAGAAGAGAAAGAGGCCATCCGCTATCTGAGCTTCCTGACCCTGAAGCCGACCATGTACATCGCGAACGTCAATGAAGACGGTTTCGAGAACAACCCGTACCTCGATCAGGTTCGCGCCATCGCCGAGCAGGAAGGGTCTGTGGTGGTGCCGGTGTGCGCCGCCGTCGAAGCGGACATCGCCGAGCTGGACGATGAAGAGCGTGACGAGTTCATGGCTGAGCTGGGCCTCGAAGAGCCGGGCCTGAACCGCGTGATCCGCGCCGGTTACGCTCTGCTGAACCTGCAGACCTACTTCACCGCGGGCGTGAAAGAAGTTCGCGCATGGACCATCCCGGTGGGAGCGACCGCGCCGCAGGCAGCCGGTAAGATCCACACCGACTTCGAAAAAGGCTTTATCCGCGCGCAGACCATCGCTTATGAAGACTTCATTGCCTACAAAGGCGAACAGGGCGCGAAAGAAGCCGGTAAAATGCGTGCTGAAGGTAAAGACTACATCGTGAAAGATGGCGATGTGATGAACTTCCTGTTCAACGTCTGATCCCGCTAACTGGCGTTTTCGCCACCACCGCGCAAAAAAAATCCACGCAGCGGCGTGGATTTTTTTTACCCGGACGACACGCTACTCCACAATATGGGTATCTTCTGCCGCCTCGTAGCCATCAACGATCTGCACAATTTTCTTTAACTCAGCCTCAATAAAAGCCGGGGTGGCGCTTTCCCCAGAGGCCGGGTGATGAAGCTCCACCGAGATGCCGCTGGCGGCATTGGTCAGCGACAGGCTGATCTCCTGCTGGCCCCGCGAGGACGAAGAACGCCCGATATGCTGCATGATAGCCGTCGCCGCCGCGCGCGTATCAACGTCTGCGAGATGCCCCCATCTCATTTCAACATGCCCCTGCTGTCCTGCCTTTATCACCTGCAGCGTATAGCCGCTTCTTGCCGTTGCCATGCCTTTTTCCTCCGATTTAGTTGCCCGGGAGTCGCAGTATCAGCCCGGTTTTATCAGCCAGGTTCGCGCACCTGCGCCTTGCCGTTAATGACTCTTTTCCACATAGGTCTGCATGTTTTCTTTGGTCACTAACTCAAACGGGATCCAGACATGAGACTCGACCTTTTCTCCTTTAATCAGCTTCAGCGCTACCGCTAAGGCCGTTTTGCCCTGACCGACGGCGTCCTGGAAAACCGTCACCTGAATCTTATCGCTGGCCAGGGCTTTCAGCCCGTCCGGGGTGGCGTCGATCCCGCCGATCAGCAGCTTCTTCTGGCTTTTCTCCAGCGCCATCGCCGCGCCAATCGCCATCTCATCGTTGTTCGCCGCCACAATATCAATCGCTTCTCCGTTGCCCGTCCAGTTCTGCATCAGATCCATGCCCTCGCTGCGGGAATAGTTGGCCGGCTGTTTCTGCACCACTTTCATTGCCGGATACTTGGCCACCACCTGCTCCACATCTTTGGTGCGCTGCAGCGCGCCGGCGTCGGTGAGATTGCCGATCATGATGGCGACGTTGCCTTTGTAGTTCGCCAGCTTCGCCAGCGCCTCCATCTGCAATGTGCCAGACTCCCGCTCGTCCGAACCGACAAACACCACGCCGGGCGGTAACGTTTTATCCCCCGGCGTCCGGTTCACATACACCAGCGGCATTTTGGCCTGCTGCGCCATCTTCGTCAGCTGCGGGGTGCTGGCGGAGTCCACCGGGTCGACGATGATCGCGTCCACGCCGGAGGCGATGAAGCTCTGCACCTGATCGGCCTGGCGTCCGGTGTCGCCGCGGGCGTCTTCAAACTGTACGTCGACGTGGCGGGCTTGAGCTTCTTTCTCAATGGACTGGCGGATAATAGTGAGAAAGTTTTGATCGAAGTAGGCCATTGAGACGCCGATCTTCTCCGCTAATGCCGAAGCGGAACTGGCCAGAAGGCCTACTAACAGGATGATTTTACAGTGCTTCATAGTATGCCCTCAGAGATCGAAATAAAATTTTCAATATAACTACAAACGGTATATTTAAATCATTTTCAGACTACGAAGGGCGTTCGGTTCTTGCAATATTGATGTAAAGAAAATGTTGCCATGCGCACACTTTATTTCACCGCCTCACTCACCGAGGGCTCACCGGTTGCGGGGAGCGCAGCGGTCGGCGACGCCGGCTGTTTTCGCTTCAGCAGGGCATACTCCACTATCAGCTGTTGCAGATGCAGCTCCGCGAGGCTTCCCCGCGCGGCTGGCCAGGGTTGATCAACGGGAAGCGCAGCCAGCTGGCGCAGCTGCTCCTCCAGCGGAACAGCGCGGTTAAACGACTGCGTGATGGCAAATACTGCGGTTTTTAGTTCGCTCACCGTCAGGTACTTCCCCTTCTGCTCGTCGAGGGCATTGAGCTGGTCGGCGAGCCGCTGCAGTTGCTGCATGCCCTCCGACCAGCCGGTAAGGTTTTCCGCGGGCAATGCGCCAGCACTCAGCTGCTGCCGCCACTGCTGCGCCAGCGGTTGCGCCTGATCCGGCCAGCGGATCAGGGCCTGGTGGACCAGCTGGTCGCCGTAGCTGACCGCCCAGTCCGGCGCCAGGCGGGCAAGCTCGCCAAGCTGGCGCTGCGTCTGTGGCAGATCAACCGGCCCCGGGGGCGTTGTCGCCGGCAGGCCCGGTATCGGTCCGGCATTTTGGGTGACCGAAATGGGCGGCAAGTCGGACTGACGCAGCGCCAGCCATCCGCCGACGGCGATACCCGTTACCGCCAGCATGGTAACCATTCCGGCGATAAACGGCTTCCAGCGCGGCGCGGCTGCCGGAGTAGACGCCGCCACCGGCGCGGGCCGCTTTGCAGGTGAAGGCGGAGCCAGCGGCTCAGCCTTTGGTCTACGTTTTAGGTCTGGCACTGGCTCAGCCTTCGCCGCATCCTCTTCGCTGACCAGAGTGCCGGGAAGTTCCGCGTCAGACACCGCCACCGGCGGCGCGGTGGGAAGCGCTGGCGCAGGGTCGAGGCTCTCGAAGCGAGTTGCCGTGCTGTGCAGTAGCGCCCGCAGGTCGCTCAGCTGGTTTTCAGGAGCGATCTCAAGGCGCTGGAGCACTGCGTCGAAGCTTTGCAGCGAACGTTCAGCCTGCTCAAGCGAATCAACATCCTCTGGGGTAAGATTCAGGGTACGGATCACCTGCCGCAGCCGCTTGCTCAGGGTGCGGAAGATCTCTGTCCGGGCCGGGAGCGCCTGTGGCCACAGGTTTTTCCCCTGACGAACCAGCAGCGACTCCATCAGCGTCAGCCCCTCATTGATCCCTGCCACCCCGCCCAGCCGGGCGCGGGCCAGGGTATACCAGGCGACAGTCTGCAGGTCCGCGCCGTGATGCTCCAACAGCCCGCGGGCAAGCTGCTCGGCATACGGCCAGTTAATATCCGGCCGCGCCGGGTGGCTGAGCTTGTTCATTTCCGCACGCAGGGCCATAAAATCAGCCAGCGTGCGCGGGTCGCCACCGGCTTTATAGTGACGGTCGTGGTGTGTTGTCATCATGATGTCTTTCAGCGAGAGATTAGAGGGCGGAGCGGGCGTCAAGGTACTGCTGACGTTTGAGGTGGCGGATCAACACCCTGCCCTCGGGCATAAACTCCGTGCCGTAACGCACCAGGCCAATATCCTTCAGCTCCGCATCAATGGCATAGCGCAGTTCGCCGGGCGCATGCTGATCGAGCATCACCACCGCGATCCGCTGCAGGCGCGGTTCGTATTTCAGCAACACCGCCGACAACGTGCTCATCAGTTGATGCGCCGACGCTGGCATCCCCTGGAGGACAGCGGTCATATCCGGCAGGCCGTAGTCCGGCAGATGCGCCAGCGTTCCGGCCCGACAGTTGAGGATGCGCTGCATGTTATCGAGCACCGACAGGATGACCTGATCCGTTTCGCTGACAGTATTCAGGTCAAGCCCGCCGGCGAAATTGCCGTACAGGATGTCATACAGGGAGGGACGAGGCATTTTCACTTCTCCTTAAACGGGTGCAGCGTCAGTTGATTTTGGCTGGCTTCGATAATGCGCGGCCTCGCCGGATCAAGTTCGTCCCGGGTGAGTACCAGCCGCCAGCTGTTTTGCGTCAGGTCTGGATCGATAAACATGGCCGCCACCGCCACAAACTGAGCGCTGGTTTCCATGGGCATATCGACGGTCACCGATTCGCCCGGACGCAGGCGAACATCTTTTTCCGCCACCCGGTCCGCATGCAGCGCCTGGCCATCGCCGGCAAACAGCGACGGGTAGTCAGTATTGTCGAACGCTTGCCGGTCCTTCAGCTGATAAATACGCACCACCGTCGCCAGGGAGGCGCCTTTGGCGTTGTTATTCACGCCTTCCCGGGCGCGAAGATCCAGATGCAGGGTTTTCACCTGGGGGTAAAAAATGGACTGGGTCACGGAAACGGCGCCGTCTTTCACGGTCTGCGTCAGGCCGCAGCCGGTTAAGACGGTAACCATGAGGAATGCCAGCAACCTGGCGGAGGGTTTAACTGCGGTAATCGCCATCTTCATCGCTCTCCCTGCGGTGGATATTTTCCCGGACGCGCTGATAGCGCCCCAGATAAATCGTGACTCTGTCGTCAGCCTGTTTCTGCGCATCCAGCGGACGCAGCACAGCGGTACGGCCGAGCTGGACGGCATGCTCCTGCTGGCAGCAAAGTTGCGCATCCGGCAGTAAATGGCGGGCGACGCAAAGCTGCAGCCGCACGTCAAGATGAGATCCGAGCCAGACGTGCAGAAGCGCCATCAGGTCGCTGAACAGTTCGCCGCCGGGCAGCCAGCCGCGAACCTCATGAGGCTTTTCCGTGGCCAGCTGCAGCAATACCTGACCGTTCACATCCGTGGCGTGGGTTCCCATCACTGGCCTATGTTGCAGGCTAACCGGCTGACGGACGCTCATCGTTAACGGCTGCGACAAGGGGATCCGGCAGGGATCGTGGTGGTACACCGTCGCCCGGGTCCCCGGGGCCAGGAGCGCCACCAGCGCCTCCATGCCTTCCCCGGATCTCCCCGGCAGCATCATCACCGGCAGCAGCGCCAGAAATCGCGACAGCGGCGCTGCGGCAACGGCGGCACATCCCGGTATGCCCAGCCCCGCCAGGCCCAGCAGATACTGCGAGATGTTGTCCGTGCCGCCCGCCCGAAAGGTTGCCGGGTAGGAATATTTGCGCCAGATACGGTAATACTGGGCGATCAGCCGATGGTTAAAGATATCGAGGAAATCCTCGGTGGCCTCGACGCCTTCCCGCCGTTGCGCAATGTCATCGCTATAGTGGGTCGGCAGCGGGGATTCCACGCCGTAGAGTCCCATAAAAGTCACGCGAACCGCCGGCGGACGGGGCGGTTCAGGATCGTCCATTCCGCGGATTTCGCCAGCCGGAAAGCCCATCCCCGGATGCGGGCGAAAGCGTATGGGTTCATCACCTAATAGCCAGCCGCTGCCGATGATCGGCGCCTTCGGATGGTTCTTCTCCAGCAACTGGCAGAAGCGGTAAAAATTCATGTACGGCAACTGAGGCCGGAGCTGCGCCATCAGCCGGGCAGGCGCAGACTGTGATTCTCTTTCCACCGGATACATTTCCCTTCAGGTTGAACAATGAGCGTCAGCTGGTTGAACTGATTCATATCGGCATACAGTGCGAAAAAGCGGTTGAGCATGTCGCCAAACAGGTGGACATCGCCCGCGCCGGTAAATCCGCTACCGTCGAGCGTCACTTCGATATCCAGCCCGCGCAGCAGGAAGCCCTGCTCGAAACGCTGAATTCGGTGATGGCTGACCGCCAGAATGGCGTCCAGACGGCGATTATTGAGCTCATCCTCCCGCCAGTTGTAGAGCGACAGCGTGCCGCGCAGCACCTCGGCGCTGCTCATCATGTTGAGAAAACGGGTGCCCAGATGGCTCATGACCCGCCAGTGGTAGCGGTCTTCCGCCGGGGGATAGGCCGGCAGCGTGGGCTTACAGAGATTGCGGACGGTAAGCGGCGTGGCTGATATCGACTCACAGCGATCCAGCAGCGTGCTCTGTAGCGCCCGGCGCGGCAGCTGGCCGTTAGTGCCGGTGATGCGCAAGGAGACCGTTTCCCGCGCCAGCTCCCGGTCAGCCTCCCATTGCTGTCCGCCGAGGATAAGCCAGGTATCGTGCATGCCGGTTACGCCCCGTTTTACGCGGGTGTGGTAGTAGCGCTCCGGCGCATGGCGACGCATCATCCCGCCCTGGTGACGAAAGCGGGTGAAAGGCACATAGCGTGCCTCCCCGGTGCGCCCGGAGCCGGTCACGCTGTCAACAGAATAGATTTCGGTATGCCCGTCCTGCAGGCGCTTCGGACGCAGGAGATATTCGCTCTCCAGCCCGCTGATGGTCAACGGATCGGCCTCAAGGGTAAACAGGTTAATCACCGGCACACAGTGCAGGCGCAGGCTGCTTGCGCTGACGGGTAAATCACTTTGCCAGACCTCGCTGAACACCACCTCAAGCGTGAAATGCGATATCCCCGCCGGCAGGGTGATGTTTTCCAGGCCATTTAGCTGCACGAACATAAATTTTTCGCGAAAGGTGAAATACTCGAGCAGCAGCTGATAGCCGCTGAAAGCGCTCTCCTCCTTCGGCCATAAACGATCCTCCTCGCTGAATCCCCCCGGGGAAAAATAGCCGTCGAGGCTTACCCGCTCTGTCTGACCCGGCAGACGCAGGTACAGCGCGGCCTGGCGTCGGGTCAGCCACAGATGGAGGGCGCTGCCGGTAACAGCGTCTTCCCCCAGGTACAGCGCCAGGCGGCGGAGATCGGTCTGCGACCAGTCAGCCAGCTCGCTACAGGCGAATCGTAGTCGCAGGGCCGAACGTCCGTCCGGCTCCGCCGTCATCACCGCCTCCTCTATCGCCAGCGGGTTAAGCGTCAGATCGCGGGTGGTTCGGTACCGGCACACGGTATTTTTCGGCCCCAGTGGGCGGGAGCTAATCTCAAACCCGGCGGGCACCGTTTCCGCCATCTTCATCGCCGGCAGCGTTGGGGTCAGCGCCACGATCGATAGCGATGGAATAGTGCGCAAATAGTGCGGCCACAGCATGCTGACCAGCCCCTCGGTCAGCTCCGGCAGATCATCATCAATTTTTTCGCGCAAGCGACCTACGGAAAAGGCAAAGCCTTCAAACAGGCGCTCAACGTAAGGGTCCGGCGTACCGGCTTTATCGAGATCCAGCATCGCCGCCCGATCGGGGTGAGCCTGCGCGAACGCTTTTGCCGCCTCGCGCAGGTAGCGCATTTCAGCATCAAAATATCGCAGGGTTAAATCGTCCATTATGAATATTCCCTTATTCGTCTACAGGGAGACACGCAGCATGGCTGCGCGGTCAGATTAGTTGGCCGTCGGGCGGCCATGAGCGAAGGAGGCCTGGCGTTGCAGGTCAACGCCAATCAGTGAGGGAGAAGGTTCAGTATCCCTCTTCGCCGGGTATATCGTCGGTCAGCGGAACACGTTCAGCAGACGCGCGCACGCTGAATATCGTCTCCGGTAGCGTAAAGTTTCGCAGCGCCAGCAGCGCCAGCGGTCCTTCCCCCGCCTCGGTACGCAGCGTGTAGTTCAGAAACAGACCATCCGGCGCTTTCCAGCTCAGGCTCCAGCTGCTGCTCGTTCCGGGATAAGCGCTGACCACCGCCTTATCCAGCAGACGGATCCACCCCCAGGCGCCCGGGAAATCGCCATACTGGCGGGTGCCCGCCCGGGTACTGATCCAGCTCAGACTGGCGCCCGGCGCTTCGGTGTCAGCGGGCCAGCTGAACCGCCGCCAGACCGGCATCTGGTTCATATAGACAAGTTTCTGATTGTCGATGACCAGCTCCGTCTGCATCACGCCGTCCGCGGTGCCGGGACGTAGCGCAAAATGCAATCCCGCTTCGCCGTTGGCGAACGCGACGTCGGAGAGATGGCTCAGGGTATTCATCGCCTGCAGAAAGGCCGGGTTAAACGTCAGCCCCTGAGCATTGATACTGTCCGCCATCCAGCGGCTCCCCTCTTTATGCAGCACGCCGTTCAGCCGGGTCTGCAGAAAGCGGGCGATGCGCCCGGTCTCGCTGTCGAGGTATTTTGCCAGCAGCGGCAGAGAGACTTCACTGCTGGTATTTTTAAAGGGGTAGCGACCGCCAAAAGCGCTATTCCAGTCCTCCACCACCGCGCTGCGCCACTGGGCGTTGAGACTTTCCGCCGCCGGGGTCAGCACCTGCTGCCAGGCCTGTTCCATCGGGCGAACAAACAGCGTTTGCCCAAATCCACTCCACTCCTGGCCCAGCCCCGCCGCCACCAGGCTGCCGTAGTCGCGCGTTTCGGTTAAATCCACGGCCTTGCCCTGGAATACCGTCTGCGCAAGCAACCGGGTCATCGCCTGCGGATCGGTGGCGTTGGTGACCTGCTGCAGGCGCAGACGCACCTGGGTGACGCGGGTCAGGAAGGTCTGCAGGCTAAGACGGCTGGTGGGTGTCCCGCCGTCGCGATTGTCCAGCAGCGCCAGTACGGGCCCGAAGGTGGCATCCAGAGGACCGCGCGAGCCGGACTGCTGATCGATGGCGGGTGGGTTGTCACGGTTGAACAGCTGCCTGGCCGATTTGACCAGCGAATCGGCGATGGCTTCCCCGGTCTGGCCGGTTCGCCCCTGCACGCTCAGGGTGTTCATCAGCGCCACCAGCGGCGACTGGCGCACATCGGCCATCAGGGTCAGCTGGTCGATAGCATCGGAGAGGGTCGCCGCGCGCTGCCAGCGCAGACTGTTGAGGAAATCCAGCCAGGCGCCGCTGAAATCAGCGAAATAACGCTCCGCCAGCCTGGCTCGCAGAGCTTCCGGCGACGTCGACTGCGCGGCAGTCTGCTTCGTATCGCTCAGCACCCAGTCCATTTCATCGCGGCGTTCCGCGACCACTTTCTCAATGGCCGGCTGCACGGCCTGCTCCCAGGCCTGACGGGTAAACATTCCCGGCACCACCTCATCAGTGCTGAACAGACGCGAAGCATCGGTGTCGGCAGTCATATCCGCCAGGCGCATATCGGCATACTGATTCGCCACCTGCGCGAGCATCTTCTGGTAAAGCGTGGACTCACTGTTGCGCTGGCCCAGTTGGCGAATTAACCGTGTGCGCACCTGGCTGACCAGACCGTCATCGACAGGCAGACGCCACTGCGGATGCGACACCAGGCTGGCGGCATAAAATGCCAGCAGCGAAGGGCCGCTGCCCTGCCAGACGGCGTCGGCGATGCCTGAGCGCTGCGACCAGTCCTGCATTAGCGTGGTGGCGAACCACGCGGCGTCCATTTTTTCCGGGCGGGTCAACATCAGATATTGTTTCAGTTGTCCGTAAGCGGTCTTCGTCATCTTCTCACGCAGTGGGCTGTCCGGCGGGAGCTGCACGAAGGCGGTGAGCTGCTCTTCCAGATGATGCGCCGCCGCATCGCGCAGCAGCGGCTGCGCCCTCTCTCCGTAGCGCGGGAACAGCGCCGCCAGCAGGTCATCGTTCTGACTGAGGCCAGCGCGGAGGTACCACGGCGCGCCGTGCTGCGAGCGGTATTCCAGTTGAGAAAGCGTTTTCTGTAACGCGGAGAGCGCATGCAGGCGTACGGCCAGCGGCTGTTTCTCCGCTGAGGCCAGCCGCACCTGCTCCTGTGCGATCGCCACCAGCTCGCGGTTGGCGATAAAAGAGACTGTCATTGAGGCGGCCCAGAGTAACATCAGGGCGGCGGCGGCCACGCTCATCCCACGCATCCAGTTGACTCCCTGTTTGCGCGGACGTAGACCGGCTGGCA
Organism: Klebsiella sp. HMSC16A12; assembly: GCF_001808265.1. Lineage (NCBI taxonomy): Bacteria > Pseudomonadati > Pseudomonadota > Gammaproteobacteria > Enterobacterales > Enterobacteriaceae > Klebsiella > Klebsiella sp. HMSC16A12. The sequence goes on along the minus strand of NZ_KV792609.1, from coordinate 9,637 downwards.
ACCACAGCACTGAGTCTGGTATCGTTTCCCAGCGGTTATCCCGTCCCCAGTGATGACGGACACTGCGACCAGCCTCTACTGACGCCTCACTAAATACCACCCCGGCCATCGGCAATGGTCGGTATGGATTAAGCAGTATCGATAACGGTTCCACCACCGCTTCCGCTTCCCGAGTCAACTGGTCGGCCAGCGCGAGTAAAAAATTGTGCTGTGGTTGCCCGCATATCTGCTGGATGCCCTGCTCTATCAGTAACGACGCCAGGGCAGTGAACTGTTCGGCAACTATTTGCGGCGTACAACCTGCAGGTAACAGGCAGCCTACAGGCTGAGTGATACGTCCATTTTTTTCGTTGCCCCCCTCATACAGCGACCAGACGTATAGGGGTAGTTTCCAGCCAAGAGCTTCGAAGCGTAGCTTTAGAGAGTGAGACACACTGTCCATTTCATCTGGCGTGAGCCTGGGCTTCGTTCTGTTCATCGTTGTCAAAACGCCGTCAAAGCCCGATGTTACCCACACCATACCATCAGCCGGGCGATAACGCAGTTTACGCAGCGCTGTGAACCAGGCGTTATCTACCGCTGCCCCAGGGTCTCCACCCCACAGCAATAATGTACCTTGATCTTCCTGCCAGAGTTCCTGCGTGAGCTTTGGGGTCAGTTGTTCTACGTCTCTGACTGAGCCAATTATCAGCAGAATACGGACTTTGCGGGACCAGGCGCGTCCATACTGATAGCGTAGAGTCTGGCGAATTTCCCCCACCGTAATATGATGGGGAGGTGTCAGCGCCACGCGCCCTTCTTCGCCGGGTAAGACGCTGGCCTGCTGCGACTGCCGGCGATATAAACTCTCCTTCACACGGCGGGACATTGCAGGAAGGTAAAAAACAAATACCAACGCCAGACAGACCAGGACAAACGCCAGTACCTGCTCGCCCCGCGTATTGATATTCAGCATGCCGCCATAGCGGGTGATCCCCCACCATATTGCAGCCATCCCGGCCAACGTAAGCCCGGCCAGGCCAAACCGGCCCAGGCCATTACCCGGTATATTCATCTTCACTCCCTGGGGTGATGGTACTGATAAAATGTTCCTGTTCGCTGGAAAATAACGCCAGCAGGGGCTGTTTACGGAGGCTGACCAGATCGGCTGCCAGCGCGGTCAGGAGCCAGGGCGCTGCGGGTCCCGGAATACCGCACCATTTTTCCAGCAGCGCGATATCTTCAGCTTTCCATGGGGTATGCATTTTGCCGCCCTGCGTGATAAGCGCGGCGCTTCTTTCCGTCCATTTTTTTGCGTCCCCGATAACGGAGGGCGTATGGCAGGCGACAGTCTGGGTTTCCAGAAACAGGGTGATATCGTCTTCAAAGTTCGTCATATCTAAGGGCATAGGACGTAACAGCCGTGATGAGTGCGGCAGATGGTATTTTTGCGCCACATCATCGCTGGTCAGCAGCAGCACGGCCAGCCCGTCGGAGTATGCTGTACCACCGTTGAGCTGGATGACCAGGAGTAAATTGACCGTCAGTACAGGCTGCTTCAGGCGCTCCTCCACTTCCGACAGTGAGAATGAGCCGGTAACGGTAATATCATCAGGCACGGCACGGCCAGGAATGTGTTCTTTCCAGAGATTACTGAAACTGCTGGTCAGCTCAGGCGAGGGATTATCCGTGATCAGGGTGACATACAGCGGTAGCTCTTCCGGCAGGCACTGCACGCGCTCTTCTATACTGGTCAGCAGCGCATGCATCGCACTCAACTGCACGGGCTCTTCTACCGGAAGGTAATTAATCCTGCGGGTAAGTCCGTATTGCTGAGGCCGCTCACTCCCCCAATGCGCCGCAGAAATATGATCCGGCAACAGCACTGCACTGCCCAGAACGGCCAGCCAGCGCCCGGCCCAGTCTTCCCACCTCTGCTGTCCGTATTCCGCCTCTTTCAGCAAGAACTGATGCGCTTTCAGATCCCTGTCCCACAGGTAGCAACGCAGACAAAAAATCAGCAACCAGCATCCTGCAGGCATCAGGGATACCCACCAGATATTTATCACTGAGAGAATTTTTACGGTGCCGGAAGCATGGAGGATAAAGAGCAGGACACCGATAATCGCCATCAGTACACCGGCAAACAGCCATCGGGTCAGTGAAGGAGCCGATGGCTGCTCCATGGTCAATGCTTTTGTTCGTACCCAGCCCATTTTTTATCCTATCGCGCATTCCGGCGCGCCGGAAATCACCTGGCAACCGCACTGACATTTGCAGCCATCGACCACGATGGCTTTACCATCGGAAGACCATTCCGGCGATCCCTCAATAATGGCATTAGTGCCATGTCCCGGAATCGGGCAGCTGACTTTATCCCCCACCAGCGCTACGGGCTTTCCATTTACAATCATGGTGGAAGATGCGGAAATAACAGCACCGCCGTGCGTGGTTTTATCGCCGAGTAATACAAAACCTTTGGACATTGAATTTCCTTTTATATATCAGCGATACAGTAATTATTAATTAGAATACTCAATCGCATCTATTTCAACCTAAAGAGTGAGGCAATAACATTTAATAACAGATAAAAACCGGCGACTCCTGTCAAAGGAAGAATAATAAACATAAAATAATATCTGGAATATCTGCACACCTCTCTTTACTTAATACATACTTCTTCCCCCAGGTGATATCCCCTACATTAATAATTTTTCACTTCGAACGCCAATTGCCAGACGACCTTATACTCGTGAAAGTCGCCTTAATTTCTATTGCATGCTCTATACAATAAAAAACACACTAACAACAAAATAATCAGAATTATAAGCAAATAAAACAGACATTTTCTGATTAGGTGGCAACAGTGGGTATACCTCGCTAATATGACGACTATTGCTCCCTATCATTTTGCGTTCGCCATAACCTATGGGAAATCCAAAGCGTTCGCGCATCCATCGCTGCGTCATTACTGGTTCAAGACTAAAAGGCAGCGGATTAGGAAATAACCAAGCCGTTTTATTTTCATCTTCTAACCGCAAAGTCACTTCCTCAAGATTTTTTCTGGTTATTTATAAAAGATGAAAATATTCTTTCTCGCCTCATATCCAGCCTGAAAATATCATCACTAACAGTAATCGTTGGTTTTGTTTTGTTTTGTAGGGAATTAAACCTTGTTCATAAATATCCTGATAAGGTTTACCTAATTG
>NZ_KV792609.1:4210-6429 GCF_001808265.1 Klebsiella sp. HMSC16A12 | reverse complement strand
GATAAGGTTTACCTAATTGCTTCACAAGTGTTCGATATCAATATTCATTTGCCACCAAGTCGCTTTTTATCAAGCGCAATATGAATCTCCTTTTCTCGCTCCAGTGGATAAAAAGTCACGGTTTCTGAAAATAAATCATTGTTATAGGTAAATCCGACAGAACTATTTTGATGAGGTATAGGTAAGGTATATATCTCTTCCCCCCTATAAGCAGTCATAACAATTTTTGCTTCAACGTAAACCATCGGAAATCCTAGATAAGCCCGCACCCACTGGTGAATCATAACTCGTTCCAGACCAAACGGCATAGGATTAGGAAACAGCCAGTCAGTTTTGGCTTCATCTTCAAACCTTAACATTTCTTCTTTCAGATTTTTAATGAGCACCACCTTTTCCGTTGACAATCATCGTTGATGACGATGAAATAATTTCACTACTGTACATGATTTTACCATCCATTAGAAAAAAACCTTATATGTTGAACGCCACCGATTTTTTAAAATAAGATATAGCATCACACATTATTTATTAACGACACAACGAAATACATACTGCGGACCAACACCATATTTTTCATAGTCACCATCAACTTCTTCTGGGAGTGGTGAAGCAGATTGTCTAAACATAGTCAATGCGTACTGTCTGTCGCCGCCAACATTCCCACGCAACACTTTCTTGGTCCCTTGCTCTGGTCCCTGAGGATTCTTTACCGGAGAGTGGGAGTAATAATCTTCTGCATACCAGTCATTGGTCCATTCTGAACCACTCAGTCCCATATCATACAGGCCTAAGGGATTTGATGGGTATTTACCTACTGGATAAATGGGAAGCCCCATCCCATCAGTGTATTTATTCAGTTCATCCTGGCTGGGGACATTTTTTCCTGGTGAAAACTCACCATTGTTAGTAGCAAACGGAAGATACTGACCTCTGGATCTTGCTGCAAACTCCCATTGTGCCTCTGTCGGCAAATCAATTTTTTTACCGGATTTTTTACCTAACCACTGACAATAATCTTTTGCCTGTTGCCAGATAACACCTGCAGGATAATCCCCCTTTAGCAGAGAAGGATGACGTTTTGCCAGTATATCCACAGGTGGATTTTTTTATCTGTTACTTTCAAATAAACATTAAAATCATCGTTGGTGACTTTATATTTTGATATCGAAAAATCACTTAAAATAACCTTATGTAAAGTTTTATCATCCTGTTGTATGCTGAAAAGTAATTTTTCACCAACTAATGGACCAAAATCACCCATTAAAAACTCACCACCCTGAACAGGGACCATATTAGAGACCGATTTATCCACAAGTGCTTTAGCTGCTTTTTCACTCCCGGTGGTATTTCCCTGATCGCACCCGAGCAGTAAACTGGCGGCAACAGAAGCAACTACGATTAATTTTATCATCTTATCACCTCAGCCATTGCATCAGGCAGTCATTATCCCCGTCGGGTGCTGGTCATCAATCATGGCAAGATATTCTGACATCAGGAAATCCGGCGTAGATTAAATATCCTATCCGGTTCAGCCGAATATTCGTTGAGCATTCTGATTCGGTTAAAATAAGAGATAGCATCACACATTATTTATTAACGACACAACGAAAGACATACTGCGGGCCAACACCATATTTTTCATAGTCATCGTCTTTATCGATCTTCGGAACTGGCAATTTTGATTGCCTGAACATGGTTAAAGCGTACTGTCTGTCGCCGCCAATATATCCACGCAGGACTTTTTTAGTACCCTGCGCAGGTCCCTGGGGATCGTTTACCGGAGAATGAGAGTAATAATCTGACGCATACCAGTCATTGGTCCATTCTGAGCCACTAAGTCCCATGTCATACAGACCCAGGGGATTTGGGGGATATTTGCCTACTGGGTAAAATGGGAAACCAAAACCATCTGTATATTTATCTAATTCATCTTTACCCGGAACATTTTTTCCAGGTAAATACTCACCATTATTTGTTGGAAACTGAAAATATTGACCTCTGGATCTTGCTGCATATTCCCATTGCGCCTCTGTTGGTAAATCAATCTTGTTACCAGACTCCTTACCTAACCACTGACAATAGTCTTTTGCCTGTTGCCAGGTAACACCAACAGAATAATCTCCTTTTTGCAAGGATGGATAATTTTTTAAAAAAATATGGATGGGTGCTTTTTTTACCCCTGTTATTTGCAGATATTTATTATAATCATCGTTGGTAAC
>NZ_KV792609.1:0-4190 GCF_001808265.1 Klebsiella sp. HMSC16A12 | reverse complement strand
TCGCCGCCCTGAACGGGAACCATGTTAGAGAGTGACTTAGCAACAAGCGCTTCAGACAGGGTTTCACGCTTGTCAGTACTCTTCTGGTCACACCCGAGCAGTAAACTGGCAGCAACAGAAGCAACTACGATTAATTTTCTCATCTTATCACCTAAGCCTTTGCATCAGGCAGTCATTGTCCCCGTCGGGTGCTGGTCGTCGATCATGGCAAGATATTCTGACATCAGGCTATCCGGGACAGGTTTAAACAGGCTGTCCAGCGGAATATTATATTCATTGAGCGTTCCGACTATAATATAGTATTACAGTCAAACGATATTATTTATTAATAACGCAACGAAATACAAAAAGAGGACTAACTCCAAACTTTTGATAATCATCACGCCCAGCAAATTTTGGCACAGGTTGTGACGATTGCCTGAATATAGTCAAGGCATACTGACGATCTCCGCCAACATACCCCCTTAAAACTTTTTCATTACCCTTAACTGGACCTTGAGGATCATAAACAGGGGAGTGGGAATAATAATCAGTTGAATACCAATCATTACTCCATTCGGCTCCACTTAGCCCCATATCGTATAAACCTAGCGGATTCGGAGGATATTTCCCAATTGGATAAATAGGAAAACCATAACCATCTGTGTATTCATCTAATTTCTTTTGTTCAGGTATATTAGAACCAAGCTCGAAATTTCCATTATTAGTCGAAAAAGGAAGATACTGCCCTCTTGACCTTGCCGCATATTCCCATTGTGCTTCTGTCGGTAAATCAATATTTTTATCGGACTCCTTACCTAGCCACTGACAATAATCTTTTGCCTGTTGCCAGGTCACACCAACAGAGTAATCATCTTTTTGCAAGGATGGGTACTCTTTTACCAGAATATTAATGGGAGGTTTTTTTATTCCTGTTATCTGCAGATATTTATTATAATCATCGTTGGTAACTTTAAACTTTGATATCGAAAAATCACTTAATACAACTTTATGTAATACCTTATCATCCTGGTTTATGCTGAAAGGCAGTTTTTCACCGACTAATGGTCCAAAATCCCCCATTAAAAACTCGCCGCCCTGAACGGGAACCATGTTAGAGAGCGACTTAGCAACAAGCGCTTCAGACAAGGTTTCACGCTTGCCAGTACTTTTCTGGTCACACCCGAGCAGTAAACTGGCGGCAACAGAAGCAACTACGATTAATTTCCTCATCTTATCACCTAAGCCTTTGCATCAGGCAGTCATTGTCCCCGTCGGGTGCTGGTCGTCGATCATGGCAAGATATTCTGACATCAGGCTATCCGGGACAGGTTTTAATAGTCTCTCCGGTTTATTGGAACATTCATTCAACGTTGTTGCTCCGGTTAAAATGATATATGTCACCACCAAACGACATTATTTATTGATGACGCAACGGAAAACATACTGCGGACCAACACCATATTTTTCATAATCATCGTCTTTATTGATCTTTGGAACTGGCAAATCTGATTGTCTGAACACGGTTAAAGCGTATTGTCTGTCACCGCCAACATTCCCGCGCAGGACTTTTTCGGTCCCCTTTACGGGTCCCTGAGGATCGTTTACCGGAGAATGAGAGTAATAATCTGACGCATACCAGTCATTGGTCCATTCTGAGCCACTAAGTCCCATATCATACAGACCCAGGGGGTTTGGGGGATATTTCCCCACTGGATAAATAGGAATACCTGCTCCATCAGTATATTCACTCAGCTCATCCTGGCTGGGGATGTTTTTACCGGGCAGGAACTCACCATTATTCGTTGCAAACGGAATGTATTGACCTCTGGATCTTGCTGCATATTCCCATTGCGCCTCTGTTGGTAAATCAATCTTGTTACCAGACTCCTTACCTAACCACTGACAATAGTCTTTTGCCTGTTGCCAGGTGATGCCAACAGAATAATCACCTTTTTTGCAATGATGGGTAATCTTTTAGCAGAATATTAATGGGTGGTTTTTTTACTCCTGTTATCCGCAGATATTTATTATAATCATCATTGGTGACTTTGTATTTTGATATTGAAAAATCACTTAATACAACTTTATGTAATACCTTATCATCCTGGTTTATGCTGAAAGGCAGTTTTTCACCGACTAACGGTCCAAAATCGCCCATTAAAAACTCACCGCCCTGAACGGGAATCATGTTAGAGAGCGACTTACCCACAAGCTCTTTAGCCGCTTTTTCACTCCTGGCAGCATTTCCCTGATCGCACCCGACCAGTAAGCATACAGTAACTGAAATAGCTATAATGTTATTTTCCATTTCAATGCCTCAGTAATTTAATCAAGCAATCATTGTATTAGTTGGATGCTGCTCGTCAACCATGGCAAGATATTCTGACATCAGGATGTCTGGAATAGGTCTAAATGGTTCATCCGGGCCAACGGAAACCGGAAGGTTATTATGCAATAAGGTGAGCTTTTCGCCATAATTGGTATAGAAAAACAATTTTCGTTCTCCAATGCCTAAAAACTTAATCACATCTTTTTCATTCAGTTCTTTACTGCCTTTCTTCTCCCCTGGCGACAACGTCAAATGCTGCATGATATTGTTATAATCTGCCTGACTTTGTACCCACTTCAATGCCATAAACACCGCTTGTTTTCGTCTCTTTAAAGGACCGAGCTTCCAGCTGTTAACGGAAAAAAATCATTATTCTGATTTCGTGGATCAAGCCAGTCCGCCCAGTTCTGATCAATTAATGTGGCAATCACTGCCCCTTTTGTTTCCGGAGGGTTATATTTAAGCTGATCAGGATTAGACAAAATACTGTCCATCAAATTAACGCGTTTGTTTTCATCCTTAAGATCTGCTCTAATTTGTTGCAATATTACGACCATATTCTTAAGCATGGCCTCACCCACCTGTATCCCTTGCGCCGCCATAATAATAGGAATTGCACATAAAGATCGAAAGGCATCCCCTGCCATCATCTGCTCAAGCTTCTGATAATCCACATTCCTCAGCATATACATAAAGCTCTTCATAAAAGCCGCAAAGCTGCTGCCATCAACTTCAAAACCGACTTCCCCTTTGGCCCCCACTCCCCAACATAAAGCCGCTTTACAGTAAATACGAAAACGTCCCTGAATATAGGTGATATAAAAAAACCCACTTCCCCCAGCGCCTGCCTGCACCGTCATCCCTGCTTCCAGTTTGGCTATCGCGGCAAACTTCTTCTCTTTATTGACAATGGGTTTGTTATCTTTCTCAACATCTTTAGCTACTGGCGTATCATCAGGATGCGGGTCAAACCACTCAATGGCACCACTGATATTACCTCCCGCCTGAGCACCAACAAAAACACCAATTTCACCTCCCCCATGTGCTTCAGGTATTGTTGAGGTCTTTAAATTCACCTGCTGCTGTCCTGGCAACGGTGGAGCAGTCAGGGTTGCAGGACGGCCTTTAATGCCATAGCCCTTTCCCATTTCTCCACTCCAGTCTACTGTCACCCCTAATTCAATTGCAGCACTGGCACCAACGCTACCTGACAATACCAGTTTCATGGCAAAACGCAGCGCTCCCATATTACAGACACCATCCGGTGTCTGTGGAGTCACTTTTTTCGCCGGAAATAAAAGGCTGACACCTAACCTGTCCGGAAGGTACAGGGCCGTTTCGGCCTTCGCCTCCCCCAGTGCAAAACTGGCATGACCTTCTATTTTGCCCTCCAGTTTTTTCTGACGGATTATATTCCGCTGATGCACCCGCTCCATGGCTGTAACGCATCAGTTGGGCCAGTGCGCTAATGTCAATATACTGATGGATTAGGAAATAGCCAGTTGGTTTTACTTTCATCCTCGAATGTCAGCGTCACTTCTTTAAGTTTTTTCCAGATCATTAATAAACGCTAGATATATTCCCTCACGTTTCATATCTAATCTATAAATATCATCACTAACCGTAACACTTGGTTTTGTTTCGTAGGGGACTAACCCTTGCTCATAAATATCCTGATAAGGTTTACCTAATTGTTTCACAAGTGTTTCGACATCAATACTCATTTGATAAATACACCACACGTCCTTGTATCCTGCTAGTACTATCTTCATTGCGCAAGGAAATGGTCCAGCTATGAGCGAACCATTGCAGAACAATTACCCACCCAACCTTTTTATCTCTAACGCGGCGGTAATGACTCCAACTTACTGATAGTGTT
>NZ_KV792608.1:0-23750 GCF_001808265.1 Klebsiella sp. HMSC16A12 | reverse complement strand
AACAAAGTGGCCGAACTGCTGCCATGGAACGTAGATCTCACCAATAAATAGCCGTCAATACGGCGCTCACTTAACGCTTACGTTCACCTGAGGTGTTTTTGTAGTTATCTGGCGTTACGTGACAGTGTTGGTCAGATACTTCCACCTCTTCAGAGTTAAAGTTTGATATATGGGAAAAAAACGCTCCCGGACGGGAGCGTAAGCCAGTGACTTCGGCGTCAAATGAGGGTCTGACAAGTGGAGCTGCGGGTTAATTCTGGGTGATCTGGCTGCGATGCTTTTCAGCCTGCTGCTGATGAATAACGGAAGATAGACCATTATTCGCCTTCTCATGCACAACAGCGGCTTTCTCATGCTCGTTCATTTCGGAAAATGGCTTAGCAGTTTCTTGGGTGTTCTCAGGTTTGGATTTCATCATTTTTTTATGCATTTCAGCCATGTCCTGATGGGCAGCAGAATTGCCGTTTTGCATCATTTCATGGGACATTGCGGCCTGATCGTGACCGCTCATATCCATCATTTTCATGCTCTCCCCCTGAACTGCACTTTTTTCAGCGGATGATTGCATCTGATGGGCAGGCGCCTGGGCATTATTTACCTGGTCATGCATGTTCATTGTCTCTGCAGCCCAGGCAGATGAAGCGACAGCCATCATGGCAATAAAGGATACAAGGATCTTTTTCATGGTTGGGTCTCCGGTGTTTTCATACCCGAACAATCAATGCTTATAACAGAGAAAGCATTTGATCTCAGGGCTGGTTGATCATCACGCCAGGAACCGGGCGATTGAATTATCACGCTGTCCTGATTTATGGCTGATTATAAAAAACCGCCTCTGTTTATCGCGTGACTGAACGATGACATTTTTGTCACCTTCCGGGTTTCTCCTGAATAACGGTATTAATCCATTAACAGACGCACACTGAACACAATTTCCCGCCCCTGCTGTTCTGCTGACAGCTCGCCGCCGTGAGCATGAATGATCGACCTTGTAATTGATAATCCCAGCCCCGCGCCTTCCGTGTTGTAGAACCTTGATGAGTCTGCGCGATAGAACCGGTCAAACAAACGTTCCAGATTAGCGGGAACCTGGCCGGACATCGTATTCGTAATCATCACGTTCACACAGTCACTGTCACGCTCAAGGTGTATCGCTGTACAGGTGTTATCGGGAGAATACTTGATTGCATTGGAAAGCAGGTTACTGAAAGCACGTCGGAGCATATCGCTGTCTCCGGCAACAACGCCCTCTCCTTCAACCGTGATTGTCTTTCCTGTTTCGTCTGCCAGGGGCTCGAACAACTCACGTAATTCATTCAGTTCGGCTGCCAGATCCACATCATGTTTATCCAGCCGCAGCAGACCATGCTCTGAACGTGCCAGAAAAAGCATGTCACTGGTCATTCGTGACAACCTTTTCAGTTCTTCCAGGTTAGCGAATAAAATTTCGCGGTAATGCGAAACATCCCTTTCCTTAGCCAGTGCAAACTGCGTCTGCATCATCAGATTACTGACTGGTGTGCGCAGCTCATGCGCGATGTCAGACGAGAAATCTGACAGTTTCCGGAATGCCCCCTCCAGGCGATCAAACATATTATTGAACTCCTGCATGGTCTCAGAGATTTCCGGCGGAGCCAGATCGGGATTTAGACGCTGATCCAGGCTGTGTACGGTCATGGAGGAAGCCAGACTGGTCATTTCCCGTAGCGGTTTCAGACCAATACGTGTGGTCAGCCAGCCCAGAAAAACAGAAATAAAGACCAGACCGATATTGAACCAGAACAGCCAGGTACTGAGTTTGTCCATAAACAGGGTGTGATACCCAGTATCCGTGGCAACCGTAATGATGACATGTTTGCTTTTACCCTGTTCCGGCGTCACGGCAACCCGCCGCGAGATACTGCGGTACACGGTGTTATTTTCTTCCGTCTGGATCATATAGTCGAGAATATCACCCGACTTATTAAGCAGGACCGCTGGAACAACAGAATTTTTGGCATAGAGTTCAACAATTTTTTCATTTTCCATGTTTTTTATAGAAATGAATAAGCCATTGTGCCCCACCATCGCATCGTTTATTTTTTCTGATAATGACTTAATATCCGTTTTGTTCCTGAACGTCTCTGTTTTAAGAAACTCTTCGGTGAGCTGAAGTTTACCTGTCAGAAAATCGCGGTCCTGATTATCGAAATAGCCATTCAGGGTGCTAATCAGGATAAAACTTGATAACCACCATACCGTAAGCATCACCGCAGAAAAAATCAGGCTCAGGCGTGTGGTCAGGGAAATTTTGAACCTCACTCTTCTCTGATCTCCAGGACATATCCGGCACCGCGAACGGTATGGATCAGTTTTGGCTCAAAGTCATCATCAATTTTACTTCTCAGACGTCTCACGGCGACATCAATCACATTCGTATCACTGTCAAAATTCATGTTCCAGACCAGGGACGAGATAAGACTCCTGGGTAACACTTCTCCGGTGCGTTGCAGCAGCAACTCAAGCAGAACGTATTCTTTACCGGTGAGATGGATCTTCTTCCCCGAACGGATCACGGTCCGGCGCACCATATCAACGGTCATATCGGCGATGGTGCAGACTGTTGCGGCCTGCGAGCGTGCCCGGCGCAGTAGGGTTCTTACACGTGCAACCAGCTCCGTAAAATCAAAGGGCTTAATCAGGTAGTCATCTGCGCCAAGCTCCAGTCCTTTCACTTTGTCCCGCACGTTGTCCTTTGCGGTTAAAAACAGGACCGGTTCTTCGTGCCCGGACTCCCTCAGTGCGCTGATGATTTGCCACCCGTCGAGGAAAGGCAGCATCACGTCCAGTATTATCAAATCATACTGTCCCTTCGACGCGGCCCCGAGACCATCGCGGCCATTATTAAAGAGATCGGCCTGATAGCCTTCCTCAACCAGTCCCTGCTGCAGGTAACGACCTGTTTTTTGTTCGTCTTCAACGATTAAAATACGCTGCATGGTCAACTCGCTGATATGAAAGTAAAAATCTCACGCATAAGCTTTGGCTGTCCCCTAGCTGATCTGAGACGGAGCAAGCATTCCAAGCCACGCTACGGCGCCCAGAATGATAATCGCAACAACGAATTCTGTCAGGATGCTGTTTCGCATCAGGGCAACGCTGCGATCATAATTCCCTTCCCTGACCATAACTTCAAGCCGGGGACCCAGGTGAAACCGGTTTGCTGCAGCCAGAAGAAGCATCAGAACAAACAGAGCCGTCTTGGCAAGCAATATCCTCCCCCAGGAACTGTTGAATAAGGGAGTTAAGTTACCCTCAGCAATATACAGATAGTTGACCAGCGCACTCAGGATCAGGGCTACAACAATCACCGTTCCTGCCGTGGCAAATTTTGCCAGGGAGTCAGATATCACAATGACGCTCTGTGCATTATGCTCGTTTCTGCGCATCAGCAGGATAGCAAATGCAACCAGAGCACCTGTCCAGGCACCTGCAGCGCCGAGATGGGTCAGATCGCTCAGTAAATGGAGATAGTAATGCAGACCGTCATGCATAACGGCGTGTCCTCCCCAGGCAAGTGTAGCCAGCGCCACGCCCCCACTCATCGTCATCAGCAGGCAGGACAATACTCTCTTATTAGTGTAAAGGAACAAAGCACCGAGTGTGGTAAACAGGGCACAGAGCCTGACAATCCAGCTAATACCCACATCAGTTTCTTCTATCACCATCTCGATAACATGGATGGATAATTCTCTGAGGTCAGTTACTCCACTCATGGCATTAGATACCAGGAGCATATTAATGCCAGTAAGAATGATGCCTGTAACAACAGCAAAGGTTATAAACGACCTGAAATTAGTCAGGTTATAGGTTTCATGTCTGACACCGCTTATTCCATATATCTGAAAAAATGGCAATCCAAATATTACCATCAAATCCAGATAAAGAAGAAAACGAATAACAATCATAATCAGGTCGTTCATAATATTACTTCACTGTAAAGGTGTAATTACCGGTAATAGGGTGCGTATCTGAAGAAACCGCGCGCCAGTCAACACGATAAGTGCCAGCGGGTAAAGGCTCTCGCGGAATAATGACCATCGATTTAGGGTCAGCGCCTGGCGCCACTTTTGCCGCGACCGGCATCGGAGAATGTGATGACATGCCTTTCATACCCGTCATCGTTAATTTTGCACCTGAGAATTTCACGGTCAGATTTTCCGAGAAATTAAGCTGAATCTTTTCCGGGGCCGCTACGGCTGAATCAGCCTGTGGCACAGAGCTTTTTAATTCCGGATGGGCCATAGCAGAGAAAGCAACGCCCATAACGAGGCCACCTGTAAGAATGGCTTTATTTAAAATCGACATTTTATTTACCTGTTTAGTTGAGTGTTTTATATCAGTGCGTTAAAACCAGATTCTGGCTCCCGCCAGGAATACTACCTGATGGTCTTTCTCACCTTCTCTTTTCGCCATATCGGATGTTTTCCCGTAAAGTTGATTCCAGGAAACGCCTATATAGGGTGCAAACTCACGGCGTATTTCATAGCGCAGCCGGAGCCCCAGCTCTGTGTCAGTCAGTCCCCTGCCGCGACCCCGCGATTCATCATCCTGACTGTAGAAATTCACCTCATAGGATGGCTGGAGTATGAGCCGGTTAGTCAGTAAAACGTCGTATTCTCCTCCCAGACGAAGGGCTGCTTTTCCGCCATTACTGACAAAACCCGTAATTTCAGACTCAAAATTATAGAGTGCCAGCCCCTGAAAACCGACAGCAGCCCAGGTCCGGGCAGAAGCAGGTCTGAAATCCTGCCTGACACCCGCAACCAAATCCCACCATGGGCCAACCGCATGTCCCCAGAGTAACTGCGCTTCAGCCGCCTCCGTTTCCCCATTGCTTCGTTCACCTTCACTCTTTAGCCAAATCCGATCTGTGTCGCCTCCAATCCAGCTGTTAACACTCCAGCTGAAATTGTTGGTGTTATCCGACCGTTGCCATTCCAGTTGATCCAGCAGAACCAGATAATTAATCGCACTGTCGTGAATCGCATGCCCCTGTAAATTGCCGAATGCAGCCTTCCGGTCGGCATCGGTAACAGGCGGAATTGGCGTTCTGCTCTCAGTTACAATGGGCTCCATTGACGTCATCTCAGTGAAATTCTCATCTGCTGGCATCTGCATGGCAGACATGTCGTGCCCGGCGTGGGGATCTGCAGAGACGGAGCCCGCCGCAATAGAAAGCTGTGAGGTAAACAAACCGGCGACCAGAACAGGTATGGCCTTCAAATTTCTCTTCATTCGCATCATTCCTCCACCCGGACTTCACGAAACATTCCCATTTCCATGTGATAGAGCAAATGGCAGTGATACGCCCAGCTACCAAGCGCATCTGCTGTCACTCTGTAACTGCGTTTTGTACCAGGGGGAACATCTATTGTGTGTTTACGAACCATGAAATTACCGTTTTCATCTTCCAGATCGCTCCACATACCATGCAGGTGAATGGGGTGAGTCATCATGGTATCGTTGATCAGCGTGATCCTGAGCCGCTCACCGTATTTCAGCAGCACCGGTGCGGCATCTGAAAACTTGATTCCGTTAAATGACCAGGCAAACTTTTCCATGTGGCCGGTTAAATGCAGTTCTATGGTACGGCCAGGTTCACGTCCGTCAGGATCCTCAAAGCGGCTTTTCAAATCCGCGTACGTGAGAACCTTTCTTCCGTTATTTCGAAGACCAATACCCGGATCATTTAATTTCGGAGAGACGCTCATCGCCTGCATATCAACCAGTGGGTTATCCGTTTCTGACGCAGGATGACTTTGCATACCCGGCATTCCGGCCATCCGGGAATGATCCATACCGGCCATGCTGCTGTGATCCATGGGCGCGGAGGATGTCCCGCTATCCGGAAGGTCAGCACCGTCCATAGACATCATCTCTCCGCTGTTATCCATGCCTCCCATCTGGCTGTGGTCCATTCCTGCCATATCATGTCCCATTCCCCCCATACCCATATCTTCCATGGTCAACAGAGGACGGGGATCGAGGGGGGGAACGGCAGCACTTAACCCCTCTCTCGTGGCCAGTGTCCCTCGAGCGTAACCGGTCCTGTCCATGGATTGTGCGAAGATGGTATAGGCCTCACCCTGAGGCTCCACAATGACATCATAGGTTTCGGCAACGGCAATCCTGAATTCGTCAACGGTAACCGGGTTTACATACTGGCCATCTGCAGCCACGACCGTCATTTTCAGCCCGGGGATACGGATATCGAAATAGGTCATTGCCGAGCCGTTGATAAACCGTAAGCGTATCTTTTCACCGGGACGGAACAGTCCGGTCCAGTTTTTCAGCGGGGCCTGCCCGTTCATGAGATAGGTGTAGGTGTAGCCACTGACATCCGCGAGGTCAGTCGGATTCATTTTCATTTCAGCCCACATTTTCCGATCGGCAATGGTGGCTGACAGCCCCCTGGTATTCACGTCGCGGAAAAAAGAGCCAACGGTTGGTTTATTGAAATTGTAGTAATCCGACTGTTTTTTTAATTTTTTCAGCAGGCTGTGAGGATTTTCATCGGTCCAGTCAGACAACATGACCACATGCTCACGATCGTAAGCAAACGGTTCTGGCTCCCTGGCATCGATGATAATGGCACCGTATACCCCCTCCTGTTCCTGCAGACCGGAATGGCTGTGGTACCAGTAAGTCCCGTTCTGCTTAACCTTAAAGGTGTAAACGTAGGTATCATCAGGCTCTATGCCCATAAAACTCAGCCCCGGAACACCATCCATATTGGCCGGAAGAATAATGCCGTGCCAGTGAATGGACGTCTGTTCATTAAGACGGTTTTTGACCTTCAGGGTAATGGTGTCACCTTCTTTCCAGCGAAGAACGGGCCCCGGCAGGCCTCCATTGATTGTTTTGGCCTGACGCTCACTGCCCGTGATATTGACGGCCGTTTCACCAATGGTCAGGTCAAACTGAGTACCCTGCAGGGATGCGGCAACTGGCAGGCTCAGACTGGAACGCGCATTGAAACTCCATACGCCAAGACTTCCGGCTACGCCAGAGAGGGTTAACCCCTTCAGGAAAGTTCGTCGAGACGTTTTCAACAGCATGCGCATTCCCTTATTTAAAGTATGGTTACTGACAGAATTCGAGAACCGATTTAAATTAAATTACTGGTTCATCCACTTACAATGAAATGAATCTAGCACACCTTAAGAAACAAATTCATTACAATCGTGTAATGTACGTGGCTGTATTACATTTACGTCATCTTCCCCACAGGTTGATTTTTTTATATATGATCATAAGGACATCTTTTATGTACCTCAGAAGGTAATTACACATGAATATATTAATCACGACCACTGCGTTTACAGCTTTATTTTGTGGGGCAGCTTTTGCTCAGTCCAGTGATATTGCCCATGAAGCACATCGATTTGTTAATAATGCCTCAGCCGTCAGTCATGTGAACTCCTCGACGCATGAAAACTTACCGGACAGGGTTAATAAAAACAACACGCCCTCATTCTCTGAAATGAATGAACATGAAAGGGCCATTGTTGCTCATTCATTTATGAACAACAGCGCGTCCTATGCGCATCAGAAAATGATTGAGGAACATAAAAAAATGCTGTCCGGCAGTGATGCAAATTCAAAGACCTCGTCTTCTTCTTTTAACGAACTGAATGCCGGAGAAAAAGCCGCTCTCGTGCATGAGCAGGTCAATAATGCCGGTGCGGAAGCACATCAGACGCAGGCAAGAAAGCTTCGCGGGCTGTATTCGACCAGGTAACTGCAGGCGGGTTAGTGCTTAGCGTCAGGTGCGCAGCAGGGCTTTACTGACGGGTTACGTAGCAGGACATGAGCCCCATATTGCTCTGCCGTAACCTGTTTCAGTCCCGTTAATCATCACCGTCGGGCTGGTCATACAGTTCCCAGAGCTTCAGGAGCAAACGGGAAACAAGATATGTTACAAAAATGACGACCATCAACGGTGCTCCCGATTAACTGACAGATGACACGCCTCCTGAAAACCCCTAGCATACGCCGCAGTGTTCATGCTAACGGCGAATTCCAGTAAATGTATTCTACCGATGTCGTAAAAGAAAATGCCTACCTTTCAGCCACCCGCTCGGGGCTGGAATCGAACGAGATCGCTACTCTTCAGCGCTCCTTGCCTTCCCGGTTTAATCTGCGGCATTTGAAAAAAAATGAATCATTAAAACTCGTACTGCAAAAGAAAGCGGGAAAATCACGTGTCGTGGCCTATAAATTTACGTCCGGTTCATTTAATTACACGGCGTATCGTATATCAGATAAAAAGTTCTATAACCTTTCCGATACTTCCGGGAAAGGCAGTCTCGATTATCCGTTACCGGCCACAGCAAGACTCAGTTCGCCTTTCAATCCTGCAAGACTTAACCCGGTATCGGGAAAAGTGAGTCCCCATAATGGCATTGATTATTCCATGCCCATGAACACGAAAATAGTCAGCGTCATCGACGGAAAAATCACCCGGGCCGAATACAACAGCACCATGGGATATTTTGTTGAAGTAACAGGAAAAGCCGGTGTTAAAACTCGCTATCTCCACCTCAATAAAATACTCGTTACTAAAGGGGCCAGGGTTACCCGGGGAGGCGCTATTGCGTTATCCGGTAACAGCGGACGTTCATCCGGTCCTCATCTGCATTACGAGCTGGTCATCAATAACAATCCTGTTAACTCACTGGCGTTCCGGGCAGCGGCACCCGCTGATAACAAACTTGAACAGCATGCCTTTGCGCATGCCAGAGACTACGAACGATACCTGGACTGATAACGGGGCCGCGACGCGGCCCCGTCTGCCGGATTAATTTTTTTTATCGTTTTCACTTCCTTGATGTTGATGATCTCCATGCCCTCCGTGGCCGTGGAAAAGATGCATTAGCGGGCAGACCAGCAATAACAGATATGGCCAGTAACCTGCCACATGTGACCAGTGTTCGCGCAGGAGGGCAAATGCCGCGATCGCGGCGACAGCAATAAGCGCATAGGTGGTACTTTTCATACTGGACTCCTTCTGTTCGTAACAGCCCCTTCACTCAGTGTTATTTCCCGAGCCTGACACTTTTCAGACGCAACGCATTCACAATGACGCTGACGGAGGAAAGAGCCATGGCCGCCGCCGCAATAACTGGCGACAGCAGTATTCCATACACAGGATAAAGCAGGCCTGCAGCCACAGGCACGCCAAGTGCGTTGTAGATAAATGCAAAAAACAGATTCTGTCGGATATTTTTCATGGTGATTTCTGACAGATGACGGGCCCTGTTCAGTATCATCAAGTCGCCTTTGAGAAGGGTGACTCCGGCACTTTCAATTGCCACATCTGTACCCGTTCCCATGGCTATTCCCACGTCAGCCGCTGCCAGCGCCGGGGCATCATTCACACCGTCTCCGGCCATCGCAACCACATGGCCAGACGCTTTCAGTCGGGTTATCACTGCTTTTTTGCCATCCGGCAGAATCCCGGCTTCAACCTCATCTATTCCCAGTTTCCGTGCGACTGCTTCAGCGGTAAGCTGGTTATCCCCGGTGAGCATAACGATGCGGATCCCCGCCTGACGCAAAGCTTTAAGCGCATCCGGCGTGGTTGCTTTCACGGGATCCGAGATAGCTATCAGGCCTGCAAGGTGCCCGTCTGTGGCCACATAGATAACGGTAGCACCTTCCATCCGCAACGTATCCGCAACGGCCTTTTGATTATCAATAACGATACTGTTTTCCTGCATAGCCAGTTCATTACCAATAACAACCCGTTGACCTTCGACATCGCCTGAGACACCTTTACCCGACGGCGCATTGAAATGAGTGACTGCGGGTATTGCGATCCCCTTTTCCTGTGCTGCTTTAACTACTGCCATACCCAGCGGATGCTGCGAGCCTTTTTCCACTGCGGCCGTTACACGCAAAAGAGATGTTTCCCCACCCGGATTGAGACTGATAATCCCTGTCACCGTCGGCGAACCTTCCGTGAGCGTGCCTGTTTTGTCGACAACCAGCGTGTCCACTTTTTCAAGACGCTCAAGGGCTTCGGCATTCTTGATTAACACCCCGGCCTGGGCTCCTTTGCCCACCCCCACCATTATCGACATCGGCGTGGCCAGCCCCAGCGCGCAGGGACAGGCAATAATCAGGACCGACACAGCCGCAATGAGACCGTGCGCCATCCTGGGCTCGGGCCCCCAGACAGACCAGATCATGAAAGCAACAACCGCGATAAGTATCACCAGAGGAACAAACCAGCCTGAAACGCTGTCAGCCATTCTCTGGATGGGGGCCCGCGAACGCTGTGCATCAGCGACCATCTGAACAATTCGTGAGAGCATCGTTTCATCACCGACTTTCTCTGCACGGATGATAAGACTACCTGTCTGATTAATGGTCCCCCCGATGACAGGGTCACCCTCCGTTTTGGTAACAGGCATAGATTCCCCGGTCACCATCGATTCATCAACGGTTGTTTTGCCTTCGACCACGATACCGTCGACCGGAATACTCTCTCCAGGTCTGATGCGGAGCTTATCGCCAGGCAGGACATCTTCCGCATTAATATCCGTTTCATGACCGTCATGATCCAGCCGTCTGGCGGTT
This sequence comes from Klebsiella sp. HMSC16A12, assembly GCF_001808265.1. Lineage (NCBI taxonomy): Bacteria > Pseudomonadati > Pseudomonadota > Gammaproteobacteria > Enterobacterales > Enterobacteriaceae > Klebsiella > Klebsiella sp. HMSC16A12. Next base: position 13,124 of record NZ_KV792608.1, on the reverse strand, counting down.
TTGGGGGCAAGGTTCAGAAGCGCAGTAATGGCGCCTGAGGTTTGTTCCCGTGCCCGCAGCTCAAGAACCTGTCCCAGCAGAACAAGCACCGTAATAACTGCTGCGGCTTCAAAATAAACGGCCACCAGGCCATCCATGTTTCTGAACGATGCAGGAAACCAGGAGGGGAAGACGGTTGCAATGACGCTGTAAACCCAGGCTACGCCGGTCCCCATTGCAACAAGGGTAAACATATTCAGGGAGCGGTTACGTAACGACATTCCGGCCCGGGCGAAGAATGGCCAGCCACACCACAACACGACAGGGGAGGCCAGAAGCAACTGCAGCCATGTGTTGTACTGTGGCGGTACTGTATTCCTCAAGTCGGGAAACAGATGAGATCCCATTTCGAGTACCAGAACCGGAAACGCCAGCAACAACCCCAGCCAGAAGCGTCTTGTCATGTCGTGAAGTTCATCACTCGGCCCCGTGGATGCCGTAGCTACGAGCGGCTCCAGTGCCATTCCACAGACAGGACAGCTTCCGGGACCACTGCGGCGTATCTCCGGGTGCATCGGACATGTCCACACACCTTCAGAATTCTCTTTTTCCGCCTGGTTGTGAGGCTGTTTTATCTGATCAGGGCTGACTTCGTGATGATCGTGGTGATGGTGATGGGAATGTTCACTGGCATCTTCGGTAAGATAACGATCGGGATGGGCTTTAAATTTACTCTCACAGCTGGCGGAGCAGAAATAAAGTTGGTGGTCCTGGTATCGAATGCTGCTGTGCGCCCTGTCGGGCAGGATGGCCATCCCGCGCACGGGATCTCTCACCTTATGCAATACGTGGCCCTCGTCCGGGGATAATGTCTGCTCAGAAGCAGTCTGGTTGTTGTGTTGCACTGCATTGTCATTTTTCACAGTAACTCTCCTTATGCATACCGAAGCATCTTCTGTCTTCAGGGTATGTCATGGATGCGATTACCACGAATATCGCCGGCACAGGAGTGCCTGCTACCGGCGTCCCGTTATCAGCCGTTCCGCTGACTATTCGATTCGCTGGAAGACTTTTTTACTTCCATCCGGTGAGAATGCGATAACATCGTAAGCCTCTTTTCGGGCTCCCATCTCCATTCCAGGACTTCCTGCTGGCATACCGGGGGTGGCGAGACCGTATATACCCGAACCAGACTGCATTGCCTTATGTATCGTTGTCGCAGGCACATGGCCTTCAATGATCAAATTACCGGCAACCGCGGTATGACAACTTCGTAGTCCTGCAGGAATAGCATGCTTTTCTTTCAGGGCTGACAGCGCCTGATCATTCATGACGTGAGTTCGTACTTCAAACCCGTCTTTTTCCATCGCTTTGCCCCACAGGGAACAACAGCCACAGTTTTCAGATTTGTACATATCAATCACTTTTCCACTCGCCATCGCGGGTAGTGAAAGGCCGAGAGCCAGCGCCATTAGAACCACTTTTTTCATACTCACCTCTGTATATTATCGATATAAACCCTGACGTCAGGGTGAATCAGTAAAGAAGGACACCCACAGGGGGTGCCCTTTCAGGTTCAGGACACGCTTTTTTTATGTCTGCGCAGCCAGATTAATTTGTAGGCGGCAGGAATAATGAACAGGGACAGCAGCGGAGCCGTGATCATCCCACCAATCATGGGTGCCGCAATACGGCTCATGACTTCTGAACCTGCGCCGGTTCCCCAGAGTATTGGCAGCAGACCCGCAATGATCACCGCCACGGTCATGGCTTTCGGCCGGACACGCAGTACGGCACCATGATAGAGGGCTTCATCAAGACCTTCCGGTGTGAACGTCTCTTTACGGGACAATTCCGGGTGCGCTTCAATGGCATGACGCAGATACATCAGCATGACCACGCCAAACTCTGCTGCCACCCCGGCCAGGGCGATAAACCCGGTTCCGGTCGCCACTGACATATGGAAGCCCTGCCAGTACAGGAACCATATTCCGCCAACCAGGGCGAACGGCAGGCTCATCAGGATCAGCAGGGCTTCGTCAACCCGGCGGAATGCCAGATACAACAGGATGAAAATGATCATCACCGTCATCGGCACCATCAGCTTCAGTTTCTTGTTGGCATGCTCAAGCAGTTCAAACTGTCCGGAGAATGCCACACTGGTTCCCGGTCTCAGTTTCACTTTCTCGCTGATGGCCGTCTTAATGTCGTTAACCACCGACACCATGTCCCTGCCGCGGGCATCAACATAAATCCAGCTGGCTGGCCGGGCATTTTCGGTTTTCAGCATGGTTGGTCCAGAAACGACGTTAATATCCGCGACATCGCCCAGCGTGATCTGCTGCTTCATCGGGGTCAGGATCGGCATCTGTTTCAGCGCCTGCGGACTGTTCCGGTAATCCTGCGGGTAGCGAATGTTAATAGGGTACCGGGCCACCCCTTCAACCGTCTCACCCACCATAGCACCTCCGATTGCTGAAGAGACGAACAGCTGGACATCACCTACCGTCATCCCGTAGCGGGAGGCTTTCTCCCGGTTGATATCGATATCGATGTAGCGCCCGCCCTCAAGTCGCTCAGCCAGGACAGACACCACGCCAGGCACGGTTTTGGCTACCGCCTCGATACTCTGCGCCGTCGCGTCGATATCGGACAGAACAGTCCCGGACACTTTGATACCTATCGGGCTTTTGATCCCGGTTGAGAGCATATCAATACGGTTACGGATAGGCGGCACCCAGAGGTTTGCCAGACCCGGTAAACGGACTGTCCTGTCGAGTTCATCAATAATCTTGTCAATTGTCATGCCGGGACGCCACTGATCCTCAGGTTTGAGCTGGATCGTGGTTTCCACCATTTCGAGCGGCGCGGAATCCGTTGCGGTCTCTGCTTTACCGGTCTTGCCAAATACAGAAGCCACTTCAGGAACGCTTTTGATTAACTTGTCTGTTGTCTGCAGGAGCGCTGCAGCTTCTGCCGGAGAGACGCCAGGCAAGGTCGACGGCATATACAGCAGATCGCCCTCGTTAATCTTCGGCAGAAATTCACCGCCCACCTGACTCAGTGGCCAGATAACCGTGAAAATGGACAAGGCCGCAACCAGCAGGGTTGTTTTTGGCCAGTGGAGGACCCGCAGCAGCAAAGGATGATACGCTTTGATCAGCACCCGGTTCAGGGGGTTACTGGTCTCGGCAGGAATTTTCCCCCGGATCCAGAATCCCATCAGAATAGGAATGACGATGATGGCCAGTGCGGCCGCTCCCGCCATGGAGTACGTTTTCGTGAATGCCAGCGGGCCAAACAGACGACCTTCCTGCCCTTCCAGGGTAAAGATAGGAATAAAGGACAGGGTGATGATCAGCAGGCTAATGAACAACGCGGGTCCCACTTCCACGGAGGCGTCGGTAATCACCTTCCAGCGGGTGGCGTTGTCAATCTGCTCACCCGGATGCTGATGATCCCACTCCTCAAGCCGTTTGTGCGCATTTTCAATCATCACAATGGCGGCATCCACCATCGCACCGACGGCAATCGCTATCCCTCCCAGCGACATGATATTGGCGTTCAGTCCCTGGAAGTGCATGACGATAAAGGCGATACACAGGCCAAGCGGCAGAGAGATAATCGCCACCAGGGCAGAACGTACGTGCCACAGGAACAGAGCACAGACGATGGCCACCACGATAAACTCTTCCAGAAGTTTGGAACTGAGGTTATCAATCGCCCGGTCGATTAACTGGCTGCGATCGTAGGTGGTCACGATTTCAACGCCTTCCGGCAGGCTGGCCTTCAGCGTCTCCAGTTTATCCCTCACTGCCGTGATAACGTCGCGCGCATTTTTACCCGACCGCAGGATCACCACGCCGCCAGCGACTTCTCCCTGGCCGTTCAGCTCGGCAATACCACGCCTCATTTCGGGCCCGGTCTGCACGCGGGCAACATCCCGCAGATAAACCGGCACGCCGTTCTCACCTGTTTTCAGGACGATGTTATTAAAATCATCAATGCTCTGAAGATAACCGCTGGCACGGACCATATACTCCGCTTCGGCCATTTCAACGGATGAGCCACCGGCCTCCTGGTTAGACGATTCAAGTGCCTGTTTCACTTCGGGCAGGCTGATACCGTACTGGGACAGTTTTACCGGATTGACCTGAATCTGGTACTGTTTCACCACGCCGCCAACCGAAGCGACCTCAGCCACGTTCGGGATGGTTTTCAGCTCAAATTTCAGGAACCAGTCCTGCAGAGAGCGCAGTTCTGAAAGGTCGTGTTTTCCGTTGCGATCGACAAGGGCATATTCAAAAATCCAGCCCACACCCGTGGCATCAGGACCGATTTCAGAACTCACACCGGCAGGCAGTTTTCCCTGAACCTGATTCAGATATTCCAGCACGCGGGAACGGGCCCAGTACAGATCGGTGCCGTCTTCAAAAATGACATACACATACGAATCCCCGAACTGTGAAAAACCACGCACGGTTTTTGCGCCAGGTACGGACAGCATGGTGGTGGTAAGTAGATAGGTGACCTGGTTTTCTACAATCTGCGGGGCCTGGCCGGGATAGCTGGTTTTGATAATGACCTGCACATCTGACAGGTCAGGCAAGGCATCGACCGGCGTGTTAATAATCGTCCATGTACCCCAGATGCTGAGAAACAGGGCCCCCATCATGACCAGGAAACGGTTGGCGACAGAGCGCCGGATAATCCATTCAATCATCGTCGTCTCCTCAGTGCCCTGAATGCATATTTACAGGCTGGTCAGACATTGCTGGCATACTGCTTTCTGTTTTTTCAGGGTGGCGCATACGTTCCAGCGCGCCCGTAATATTGGCTTCGGAGTCAATGAGGAACAGGCCACTGACCACCACGGTATCGCCTTCATTCAGGCCGGAACCGATGCCGGACTGTTGCTGTGATTCATGCAGAACGTGGATCTGTTTCGGCACAAACTTGCCTTCATCATCAACAGTAATCACGCGCTGTTCTTTGCCGGTATCGATAACGGCCTGGCTTGGTATCAGCAGCATCTCCTGGCTCTTGGTATTCAGTTTCAGATAGGCATTCATGCCCGGCTTGAGAAACTCATCCTTATTAGAAACCTGGAGACGGACCTGAAGCGTACGGGTTGTCTGATCCACGCTGGGAAGAATGTTCCATTTTTCGACATGGAATGTTTTATCCGGATAAGCCGGTACCGAAATTTCAAACTGCGACGTATCTTTCAGCAGATATGCGATAGATTCTGGCACTGCAGCGCTGATCCAGACCGGGTCCATCCCCTGAATCTGAGCCACTACTTTATCTTTCGAAATATTCATGCCGGTGCGCAGGTCAAACGCAGTAATGACACCATCAATAGGTGCTTTAATGGTAAAACGGGTCTGGATTGTGCGGGTTGAACGCAGCCTTTGAATATCCTCTTCCGGCATACCAGCCAGACGAAGTCGCTCCAGAACCCCTTTTATCTGGGTTGACGTACCGCCTGTACCGGATAACAGCAGGAACTCACTTTGTGCCTCAACCCATTCAGGAATGGTGATATCGATAAGCGGAGTGCCTTTCTTCACATGATCGCCAATCGTCAGGGGATACACTTTTTCGACGAAACCGTCAGAGCGCGCCTGCACAATGACAAACTGATACTCGTTGTAACTGACATTAGCCGGGATTGTCTGAGAATAATTCAGCATTCCTCGCGTGACTTTTTGCGTTTTTAATCCCAGATTCTGAACCTGCGTTGGATCGATACGGATCCCGCCACTGCTTTTATCGCCGCTTTCATCAGCATATTTTGGCACCAGGTCCATATCCATAAAGGGAGATTTTCCGGGTTTATCAAATTTGGTATCCGGTTTCATCGGGTCATACCAGAAAAGTACCTTTCGCTCGGGTGCCTTTTGTTCGGTTTGTACTGTTTTTTGTGATGAGTTTACATACTGCCAGGCAGTAACCGATATCAGCCCTCCTGCTATGAGGCTGCTGATAATTATTGCAGCATATTTTATCTTTAAAGAAGCCATACAATTTCTCGCTGAAAAATCAAAACACCTGGCATATGCGGCCGATCATTCATTCACAGTAATCCCTTAATGAATGTTCAGACGCACTGGATGTATTCGCTCCGGACAGTCAATCAGGATTGCGTAACGTTAATGCTTTTGAGTAAGGAGATATTGCCCTGCTGAATAAACGAGAAATCGACATGGTTGCCGGTTTTCAGGGCATTGATAGCGTCGTCTGCATTAACAAAAGTGAAGCGCATGGTCATTGCAGGCCAGCCCACCGCAGGGATTGCTTCGTGCGAAATGGTGATCTTTTTACTATTCATATCAATTTCTTTAACGATACCGGTGCCCTTGATAACCTGCTGTACCGAAGCATCACTGGCAGCATTCATATCGCCATGCTGATGTGTTTCAGCATGAAGACCGGCAGAAAACATGACAGAGAAGGCACCAAATAAAACGGCTTTAAGTGAATTACGCATTTTTAATTTCCTGATTAATTGAATAAATTTACTCTACCCAACCGCCACCCAGCGCGGTAAACAGATTAATTTCGTTAACCTGTCGGGAATAGGTAAGATCGAGAATGGTTTGCTGCGTCGCGAAGAGGGAACGTTCTGCATCCAGCACTTCGATGTAACTGACAGCACCACTTGCATACAATCCTCTGGCACGCTGTAGAGTTATCTGTAGTGAATCAAGATAACGCTGCTGTGACTCAAGTTGCTGGCTAAGGCTGTCGCGCAGCGCAAGCGTGTCGGAAACATCCTTAAAGGCTGACTGAATTTTTTGTTCGTAATTAACCACCGACTGTTGCTGGCGAATTTCAGCCAGCTTCAGATTGGCTTTGTTCCTGCCAGCATTAAATATAGGAATTTCAATTTTAGGAATAAAATTCCACATTCCACTTCCTGACGTAAAGAGGCTGGACAGCTCCGTACTGCTTGAGGAGAGACCACTGGTCAGGGTAATTGACGGGAAAAAAGCCGCTCGCGCTGCGCCAATATTGGCATCAGCCGCTTTCAACTGGTATTCCGCTTCCATAATATCCGGACGCTGCAGCAATATTTGTGACGACAGATTTGGTGGCAATTTTACTGGTGCGATCTCCCCACCTTTCATCCCTTTTTCTGACGGAACTGCGCGGTACGTTCCAAGCACCAGTTGCAGGGCATTGTTTGCCTGAGCCAGATCGCCTTCTCGTTTGGCTATTTCGGCGCGGGTACTTTCGATTTGTCCTCTCGCCTGTTCAAGTGCCAGAACGTTCGTACTCCCGGTCACGAGCTGTTGCTCAACGAAAGCATAGGACTGTTCATAATTTTTCAGCGTTTCCCGCGCAATACGGAGTTGTTCGTACGCCAGTTGCTGGCTGAAATAGCTCTGTGAAACGTTGGAGACCAGCAGGATGTGTACGGCCCGACGGGCTTCTTCGCTGGCAAAGTAGTTCTGGCGGTCAGCATCACTCATGTTCTTAAGTTTGCCGAAAAAATCGAGCTCATAGCTGAGCTCCAGTCTCGCGTCGTACTCCTGTGTGGTCGGCTTGTCACCTTTCAGACCACCGTTGTATGTTATCCCGGATGAGGCATTCAGCTGGGGATAACGATCTGCATCCGTGACGTTGAACTGGGCTCGGGCCTCTTCAACCTTCAGGGCAGCCATTCTCAAATCACGGTTATTAGTCAGAGCTTCACCGATCAACCGGGTAACCTGGGGATCGACAAAAAAGTTACGCCAGCCCGTATCCTGATAGCCATTTACCGCTGGCGTCAGGCTGTTATGGGACAGTGAAAACTGCTGGGGTACCGGTGCTGCGGGCCGCTGATATTCAGGCGCAAGCGACACGCAGCCTGCCAGGATGAATATCGTGCTAATGCTGAGTAATTTTAATTTGAACATAACGCTTCTCGTCCAGGCAGACCTGGTAAATGGTTCAAATGAAGTCCAGAGTATTGATAGGGGTACTTTACCTAACGCTCTCTGTTTGCCGGGTGACAGGATAATGACAATGTTGTCATTTTTGCTGTAATCCGTTGATAACGATCGTGGGCGCAATAGAATGACATTAGCAGCCAGCCGGGGAGCAAGATGAAAATATTGATCGTCGAAGACGAAATTAAAACAGGTGAATATCTCAGCAAAGGGCTTACAGAGGCAGGGTTCGTAGTGGATCACCCTGATAATGGTCTTACCGGATATCATCTCGCCATGACAGCCGAGTATGATTTAGTCATTCTGGATATCATGCTACCTGATGTGAACGGCTGGGATATCATCCGCATGCTGCGCACTGCCGGAAAGGGTATGCCGGTCTTACTGCTGACAGCCCTCGGCACGATCGAACATAGGGTCAAAGGACTGGAACTGGGTGCGGACGATTATCTGGTTAAACCCTTTGCGTTTGCCGAACTGCTCGCCCGGGTGAGAACCCTTCTGAGGCGGGGAAACACGATGATCACGGAAAGCCAGTTTAAGGTGGCTGACCTCTCGATTGATCTCGTATCCAGAAAAGTCAGTCGCGCCGGAAACCGCATTGTGCTCACCAGTAAAGAGTTCAGCCTGCTGGAATTCTTCATTCGCCATCAGGGAGAGGTTCTTCCCCGCTCCCTGATTGCCTCTCAGGTCTGGGACATGAATTTTGACAGCGACACTAATGCGATCGATGTCGCAGTAAAGCGACTCCGCGCTAAAATAGACAACGATTACGGGACAAAGCTGATCCAGACAGTCCGGGGCGTGGGCTACATGCTGGAGGTCCCGGATGCATAGCAAACCTTCCAGACGCCCTTTCTCACTCGCTCTGCGGCTGACCTTTTTTATCAGCCTGTCCACGATACTGGCTTTTATCGCCTTCACCTGGTTTATGCTGCATTCTGTTGAAAATCATTTTGCCGAGCAGGATGTCAGCGATCTTCAACAAATCAGCACCACACTGAACCGTATACTGCAGTCCCCGGTGGATCCGGATGATAAAAAAATAAGCAAAATAAAGGAATCAATTGCCAGCTACCGCAACGTTGCCCTTTTGCTCCTCAATCCCAGGGGTGAAGTGCTCTTTAGCTCAGCTCAGGGGGCGGCACTACGCCCGGCAGTGAATTCAGCAGATTTTAGCGAGCACAGCCGCGCACGGGATGTCTTTCTCTGGACGGTGGAGGATCCTGCGGGACCGATGGATACCGGGTCCGAAATGAAGATGGAAACATACAGGATTATCGCCTCCTCTGGTCAGGCGATATTTCAGGGCAAACAGCAGAACTATGTCATGCTGACTGGCCTATCCATTAATTTCCATCTCCATTACCTCGATGCGCTGAAAAAGAACCTGATTGCGATTGCCGTCGTGATAAGCCTGTTGATTGTTCTGATCATTCGAATCGCTGTCCGTCAGGGGCACCTGCCCCTTCGTAATGTCAGCAATGCCATTAAAAACATCACCTCCGAGAATCTTGATGCGCGACTGGAACCGACACGCGTTCCCATTGAGCTGGAGCAACTGGTTATCTCGTTCAATCATATGATTGGAAAGATTGAGGATGTCTTTACCCGCCAGGCCAATTTCTCTGCCGATATCGCGCATGAGATCAGAACGCCCATCACCAATCTGGTGACGCAGACTGAAATCGCACTGAGTCAGGATCGAACACAGAGGGAACTTGAGGATGTCCTCTATTCCAGTCTTGAAGAGTATAACCGGATGACCAAAATGGTCAGCGATATGCTGTTCCTGGCACAGGCAGATAATAATCAGCTGATACCTGACAGGGTCATGTTTGACCTCAGAGCGGAAGTCATGAAAGTCTTCGAGTTTTTCGAAGCCTGGGCCGAAGAACGCAATATCACGCTCAAATTTAACGGGATGCCCTGCCTGGTTGAGGGAGATCCACAAATGTTCAGAAGGGCGATCAATAATCTGTTATCCAATGCCCTGCGTTATACCCCGGAGGGACAGGCAATCACCGTCTCAATAAGAGAGCAGGAGAGCTTTTTTGACCTTGTGATTGAAAATCCGGGGAAACCGATCCCTGAAGAACATTTATCAAGGCTGTTTGACCGTTTTTATCGGGTGGATCCATCCAGACAACGAAAAGGAGAAGGCAGCGGCATCGGCCTTGCGATTGTGAAGTCAATCGTGGAAGCACATCACGGAAGAGTGCAGGTGGAATCAGACGTACGCTCCACGCGTTTTATCTTATCCGTGCCCAGACTGGAGAAAATGATCCCGGAAACCCAATGCTGAAAATAAAGATGTAAATGACAAAGATGTCATTAGCCTGTCATGCAGCAAACAGAAGCCATTCGATATAATTAGTGCAACTTATCAGGAAGGCTGGATTGCTTCATCAATACCCGGCGTCAGAGTACGCCAGGAAATGAATATCCAGCCCTCTTCCGGAGAAATAAACGCTGCCGAACTTGTTTCAGTTATGGAACTGAAAACACCGGTTGTACTTCCCCGGACATCACTAATTCAGAAATGGAGAGTTATCATGAAAAATATCGTATTAGCATCTTTGCTGGGCTTTGGTTTAATTTCATCGGCCTGGGCCACTGAAACCGTGAATATCCATGATCGCGTCAACAATGCACAGGCTCCTGCTCACCAGATGCAGTCTGCTGCGGCTCCTGTCGGGATCCAGGGGACTGCTCCTCGTATGACCGGTATGGACCAGCATGAACAGGCCATTATTGCTCATGAGACCATGACGAACGGCTCGGCGGATGCGCACCAGAAAATGGTGGAAAGTCATCAGAAGATGATGGGAAATAACACGGTATCCACGACCGTCCCGTCAACGTCTTACGCGGCGATGAATGAGCATGAAAGAGCAGCGGTTGCCCATGAATTCATGAATAACGGGCAATCCGGCCCACATCAGGCCATGGCCGAAGCGCACCGCCGCATGATCAATGCAGGCTGAATGCGACGGTAGTATCCGTGCTGTTACCTTTTCCCTGATAGATTTTCCTGAAACAACGTTGCTACATTTTTGCCCCCCGTCAGGGGGCTTTTTTGTCTGACTCAGCTACACTTAACCGGTACCTGTCTGAAAGGAATTATTATATGAAAATCAAAAACACCCTTTTTGTAATATTAATGTTATCCCTGCCAGCCATTTCTGCTGAACATTCGGAAATGAAAATGTCAGATATGCACTCATCGGCATCATCACAGGAATATATGGCTGGCATGAAAAATATGCATGAAAAAATGAAGGCCGCCGTTAATGAATCCAATCCCGATAAGGCCTTTGCAAAAGGTATGATCGCACACCATGAAGGGGCAATCGCAATGGCTGAGACCGAGCTCAAATACGGAAAAGATCCCGAAATGAGAAAGCTTGCGCAGGACATCATTAAAGCTCAAAAAGGTGAAATTGAGCAGATGAATAAATGGCTTGACAGTCATAAATAATGAACACTGGAGTGTTGTCTTGCGCACCCTCTTAGGGTACCCCCGGACACGAAAATATATAGCACTTAACTAATTAAAAACCCGAATAATTTCGGGTTTTTAATGTAACTTTCTTTTCTGAACGGAAATAATAGTCATACAATTTAATTTTCTTGTAATTACTCCTACTTTTAATCAGGTACTGGACGATGGATAACGACTCCCGCCTGAGAGGGAAAATCCGTCTGGTTACCTGGCGCTATACTTAACCGATTGATCGACATGCCATGCTGGTAAAATATTAAAATCCTCCCCCATAAATCTGAACCACATGACAGGATTGATAGTCAGGCAGTATTTCACATTCATTGCTAAAAAATAAAAATAAGCATGCATCTTCTCGAAGATTAATTACCTTCCATCTTGTAAAAAAGAATCAAATCCTCTAATAATATCTCGATTCCCGCTTTTTTTAATACATCTTTCCGCTCGGCATATATTTTCCTCAACATATCTTCAAACCCCTTGCCAAGATGAATTTGTTTATGGCAGTTGCAACATAGTGATATGATATTCTCTTCCACATCCAGTGAATTCTCAAAATAGTCTTGCTTTGACATCGGGACAATGTGATGAGGTTCTGTGTAATTTAGAGGAGAGTTTCGCCTTCTGAACGTTGGATGGTCGCAATTAATTTCACATTTATAATCAGCTTTGTTAAGCGCATTTTTTGAAACAGATTTACTTCTTGGGTATGAGAGTCCATTTTTGACTTCTATTGCAGCTTTCTTAGGTTTCGCTTTTTCGCTATACTCAAATGTCTGAGTAACGTCAAAGTGATTACTTTCTTCTAGAGCAGTGATCAAATCATTATCTGAGTAAAAATCAATGCTTGAGCTTTCGTTCGTACTAAAAAAATCTAGTTCTTTTATTGCCTGAACAAGTTCTTCACGGATAGTCCATAAATTTCGCTTTGGGTTTCCTTTAATTTCTCTACTTTTCATGACTGTAATGAATTTTGTCCCGGAAGCAATCTTTCCGACTCCTTTAACCTCGAATCGGCCAAGCTGCTTCTGAACTCTTCCACCCAACCCATTGATTACACCATTAGCACTCATACTGTGCAGGTCGTACTTCTTGCCGATATCGAAACATGTACAGGAATGGTCTGGCTCAATGAACCATTTTTTTAACGCTGCAATACTTTTGTCATCAAAAACTTTTTTATCCCTTAATAAAATCTTCCATTCTTCAACGCTAATATCTATATCACAGACGTATTCACCATCAATTACTTCACATATTTTTTCAATCATGTCCATAACTCTCTTGTAACACAGGCTTTGTAATAATGTAAAATCCGTTACACGGCGTTGTATGTAATGTCATTGTCTCTTGGACTCCTACAGTCCAAAACAACTTTGTGTTTTGTTGTCCAAAAACTTTTTGTTGCCGTGAGTTCTCACTGAGATAAATCTCGCCTTGAGCGTATCACATCAGCAGACTTCCTCTCAACCTTATGGACTTAACCCGGTCATTCTTCACGACAAAGAAAGTACGGCATTTTACATGACGAAGAGACGGTCTCAGCTTCACATGACCGGATAACGTTTTTAATGTACTTCATTATTACGGCACGGGTGTTCAACGAGTATTTTTAAATATTAATCATTTTGTTTAACGGGTGGATACCTACAAATTTTAACATTTACTAGGCTTTGTTGAATAAATCAGATTTCGGGTAA
>NZ_KV792607.1:0-51134 GCF_001808265.1 Klebsiella sp. HMSC16A12 | reverse complement strand
TGTGAGAGTAGGGAACTGCCAGGCATCAAATTTAGCGTGCTGATATGGCTCAGTTGGTAGAGCGCACCCTTGGTAAGGGTGAGGTCCCCAGTTCGACTCTGGGTATCAGCACCACTTTTTAGGTTAAAGTTCGGCACGTTGTAAAGAATTTGCCTGGCGACAATAGCGCGGCGGTCCCACCTGACCCCATGCCGAACTCAGAAGTGAAACGCCGTAGCGCCGATGGTAGTGTGGGGTCTCCCCATGTGAGAGTAGGGAATCGCCAGGCATCAAATAAAGCAAAAGGCCCAGTCGAAAGACTGGGCCTTTTGCTTTTGTGTTATCTGTTGTTTGCCGATGAGCTTCTTTGCTGCCCAGGGAGAATCTAACTGGCATCGATATGAACATTGCGCAGCAACGGTCCGGAGAGAGGGACAGGACGTTCGCCATCATTGCTCACCATCAGAGTAAAGGCCCGCTCTTCGACCGGGCCTTTGGTGTTTGTTGGTTCTGAACCCTGAATCTGAAAAGTTTGTCGATAGCGATGGACGACTCATTGCCAGCGGTCTCTGGCAACAACAACGGCTAAGAAAGCTGGCGAACTATCGTCAGGAAGAGCCTGAATGATCGCTTACTTTGGGGAATGGAGTGGAGCAGATACAGGGGATATACCTGTATCTGCGGTTGGGGAAGCGATCTAGCGGGTCAGAGCAACGATCCCTAACGTGAGGCCGGCTACCGCGGCCGCACCCCCGGCGATTGCGCCTGCGGTTTCCCAGTTGTCTTCTGTTGTGCCTTTCATACAGGTATTGGTATGGACTAAGCGGCCTTGCGAGTCATAAACCGGTACGCAGGGAGAGTCATGGGCACAGCCTGCCAGCAGAGAGGCCAGCAGCGCCACGATTAAATACTTTTTCATGATATTACCTCTGGATAATCCGCTGGGTTGTACTGAAAGCCAGTGCAGAACGGAATGGCTTATTTTATCACCGCGGATTGTCCGGGCCGGAGGCCGAAATCATCTCAATATATGAGCCGCGTAAATATCGTGAAGATAAGCCCGGGAATATGCAGAAAAGATGGAGAGAAAGATTGTGATTCAGCGATGCTGCGTGCGATGGCGGTTGCCAGACTGTGGCGCGTTTAGCTGGCTGCCAATATTGCATGCGAAAAAAAGCGCCCGCAAGGGGCGCCTTCAAGACATAGCCGAATTATTCAGCGTGCCGGGTAAAGCGTCGTCTAACGACCACGAAGAACACCGGAACAAAGAAGATCGCCAGCAGCGTCGCGGTCAGCATCCCGCCCATCACGCCGGTGCCAACCGCATTCTGCGCCCCGCTGCCGGCACCATGGCTAATCACCAGCGGCATGACCCCGAGAATAAAGGCCAGAGAGGTCATCAGAATAGGCCGCAGGCGCATCCGCGATGCCTCCAGCGTGGCCTCAATGATCCCTTTCCCTTCTTTCTCCATCAGATCCTTGGCGAACTCGACGATCAGGATCGCATTCTTGGCCGACAAACCGATCGTGGTCAAGAGTCCGACCTGGAAGTAAACGTCATTATTTAGCCCACGCAGCGTGGCGGCTAACAGCGCGCCAATGACCCCCAGCGGAACCACTAACATGACTGAGAAGGGGATCGACCAGCTCTCATACAGCGCCGCCAGACACAGGAATACGACGATCAGCGAGATGGCATAGAGCGCAGGCGCCTGGTTGCCGGAGAGCCGTTCCTGGTAAGACATCCCGGTCCAGTCATAACCGATGCCGCTCGGCAGTTTACTGGCCAGCGTTTCCATCAGCGCCATGGCTTCCCCGGTACTTTTGCCTGGCGAAGCTTCACCGAGGATCTCCATAGATGGCAACCCATTGTAGCGCTCCAGGCGCGGCGAGCCATATATCCAGCGTGAAGTGACAAAGGCGGAGAACGGCACCATTTCGCCGTTGGCGCTACGAACATACATGTTGTTAATGTCGCTCGGCAGCATACGGAAGTGGGCATCAGCCTGAACGTACACTTTTTTCACGCGGCCGCGGTCAATAAAGTCATTGACGTAGTATCCGCCCAGCGCGGCTGATATCGTTTCATTGATATCGGAGAGCGATACGCCCAGCGCCTGCGCTTTTTCCTGATCGACATCCAGTTTGAACTGAGGGGTATCTTCCAGCCCATTAGGGCGTACCCGAACCAGCTGATCCGGATGCTGTTTCACCATGCCCAGCAGTTGATTGCGCGCCTGGGTCAGAGCGGTATGACCGAGTCCGCCCTGGTCGATCAGTTCAAAGTCGAAGCCGGTGGCGGTACCCAGCTCAATAATGGCTGGCATGTTGAACGGGAAAACCATGGCGTCTTTGATCTGGCTAAAGGCTACGGTGGCCCGCTTGATGATGGACTCCACGCTGTTTTCATCGCCGCTGCGCGCTTCCCAGGGCTTCAGGCTGACAAACGCCATACCGGAGTTTTGTCCCTGGCCGCTGAAGCTGAAGCCGTTAACGGTAAAGACGCTTTCGACGTTGGCCTTCTCGTTATGCAGGTAGTAGTCGGTCACCGTATCCAGGACCTTCTGCGTGCGCTCTTGGGTAGCACCGGACGGCAGCTGGATCATGGTCAGGAAGACGCCCTGGTCTTCGTCGGGCAGAAAGGACGTGGGCAAGCGCATGAACAGCACGGCCATCCCCACGACGATCAGCAGGTAGATCACCAGATAACGGCCAGTTCCACGTAAAATACCGCTGACGCTGTTGGTATAGTGGTTAACGCTCTGGTCGAAGCGGGCGTTAAACCAGCCGAAAAATCCTTTTTTCTCATGGTGTTCAGCTGAGGCTGGCTTCAACAACGTGGCGCAGAGCGCCGGAGTCAGTACCAGCGCAACCAGCACGGAGAGCGCCATGGCGGAGACGATGGTGATTGAAAACTGACGATAAATCGCGCCGGTTGAGCCGCCGAAAAAGGCCATCGGGACAAATACTGCGGAGAGCACCATGGCGATACCCACCAGCGCTCCCTGGATCTGCGACATAGATTTTTCCGTCGCTTCTTTTGGCGAGAGCTTCTCCTCAACCATCACACGTTCGACGTTTTCCACTACTACGATAGCGTCATCGACCAGCAGACCTATCGCCAACACCATGCCAAACATTGTCAGCGTGTTGATGGAGTAGCCAAACATCGACAATACCGCGAAGGTTCCCAACAGCACCACGGGTACGGCAATGGTTGGAATGAGCGTTGCGCGCATGTTCTGCAGGAACAGATACATGACAAGAAAGACGAGAATAATTGCTTCAAAAAGCGTTTTGACCACTTCGTGAATGGAGATTTTGACGAAAGGGGTCGTATCATACGGATAAACCACCTTCATCCCCTGAGGGAAGTAGGGCTGCAGCTCGGCCAGCTTCGCTTTAATCGCGGTGGCGGTATCCAGGGCGTTGGCGCCGGTCGCAAGCTTAATACCCAGACCAGAGGCAGGTTTACCGTTAATTCTGGCGACAACGTTATAGTTCTCTCCCCCCAGCTCAATGCGGGCGACGTCTTTCAGATGGACGACAGAGCCATCGGCGTTGACCCGCAGCGTGACCTTGCCAAACTCCTGCGGATCTTTGAGCCGCGTCTGAGCGATGATTGACGCGTTCAACTGCTGGCCTTTCAGCGCTGGCGTACCGCCGAGCTGACCCGCGGCGATCTGATCGTTCTGGACCTGCAGCGCATTGATGACGTCCACCGGCGTCAGGTTGTATTTATTCAGCAGGTTGCCATCCAGCCAGACGCGCATAGCGTACTGCGCGCCGAACAGCTGCACATCGCCCACGCCGTTGAGGCGGCTAATAGGATCTTTGACATTGGAGGCAACATAGTCAGAAATATCGTCCTGGGTGGTGGTCGGGTTATCAGAGATAAAGCCGGCGACCAACAGGAAGCTGCTACTGGATTTCTCGACGCTAATCCCTTGCTGCTGTACTTCCTGGGGCAGCAGCGGCGTGGCCAGCTGCAGTTTGTTTTGCACCTGTACCTGGGCAATATCGGGATCGGTACCCGATTTAAAGGTGAGCGTAATGGTTACCGAACCGGCAGAGTCGCTGGTCGACGACATATACATCAGATTGTCGATGCCGTTCATGTTCTGCTCGATAACCTGGGTGACCGTATCCTGCACGGTCTGGGCATCTGCACCGGGGTAGGTGGCGGAGATCGCTACCGCAGGAGGGGCGATTGTCGGGTACTGAGCTATCGGCAGCTGCAGAATGGCCAGGCCGCCGGCAATCATCATAATGATGGCCAGCACCCAGGCGAAGACCGGTCGATGAATAAAAAACTTAGACATGGCTGGGTATCCTTATTGCACGGCCGGCGCCGTACGCTCCGCTTCCGCTTTGACAGTGACGCCTGGACGGACTTTCTGTAAGCCGCTGACAATCACTTTATCGCCCGGTTTCAGCCCACTGGTGATAAGCCACTTATCGCCAACGGCCTGAGTCGCGACCACTTCCCGGGTTTCAACCTGGTTTTTGTCATTCACCAGCATCACGGAGGCATCACCACGCGGCGTGCGGGTCACCCCTTGCTGCGGTACCAGGATAGCCTGCGGATCGACGCCTTCGTCTATGCGGGCGCGGACGAACATCCCTGGCAGCAGGACATGCTGCGGGTTAGGGAAGATAGCGCGCAGAGTAATTGAGCCCGTACTTTCATCAACAGTGACGTCAGAAAACTGCAGTGAACCTTTGAGCGGATAGGCCTGGCCGTTCTCCATGACCAGCTCAACGCTTTTAGTATCACCGCCGCGCTGCAGGCTTTCCTGCTTAAGGCGCATGAAGTCATTACTGGACTCCGTCACGTCAACATAGATGGGATCGAGCTGCTGGACGGTAGCCAGGGCATCCGACTGGCCGTTGGTGACCAGCGCCCCTTCGGTGACGCTCGATTTACCGATGCGCCCGCTAATGGGGGAGGTTACTTTGGTGTAGGCCAGGTTGATACGGGCCGTTTCTACGGCAGCTTTGGTGGCGATGACATCGGCATCGGCCTGGCGGGCGGTGGCCACTGCCTGATCGTATTCCTGCTGGCTGATATATTTAGTACCCAGCAGTGGAACGTAGCGTTTCACCGTCAAATGGGCGATAGCGGCCGCGGCTTCGGCTTTGGCCTCATCGCCTTTGGCGCTGTTCCACGCCGCCTGGTAGGTCGCCGGATCGATCTGATAGAGCGACTGGCCTGCTTCGACATCACTTCCTTCAACAAAGTTACGCTTCAGGATGATACCGCTCACCTGGGGGCGGACTTCCGCTACGCGAAAAGCAGAGGTTCGGCCCGGCAGTTCGGTGGTGACTGATAGCGGCGCGCTGTTCACGACATGGACCGTCACCTGCGGCGCCTGCGCATGGGGTTGCTGGTTGTCAGAATTATCGCAACCGGTTAGCAATAAGGCCGAGATAATTAAACCGGATAAAAGTGTCACTCTGGCGTGAGTCGTCATGGCGGTTCCTTATAGATTACGTACCCAATCAGGCGGCGAATCTGTGAAAGAAAGAGGGAATCAAAAAGCAGTTTGCCATCCTACAAATAAACGACGTTGGATGTAAGAGATACTTATTTTTAAGCAATCAGCAAGGCACGCAAAAACAAAAAAATGGTCACTGTAGTATTGCGATTTATCGCAATTGTAAAAGTTGATAAATAGACATTATTTCAGTGAATGTATTTTCCGGTGATATTCACTTGAATAATTAATTCTCTTTTCGCATCAGGATTAACTTGTCTGCATTTTTGCTAAATAATACTTCATGGCAAATGCTAGATTAATTCTAATTAAGAATATCCTATATTATCTGCTTATCGGGAAGTGGGGCCTTGTATGGCAAGAAAAACAAAAGAAGAGGCGCAGCGCACGCGGCAGCTCCTGATTGAGTCCGCAATCCAGCAGTTCGCCCTGCGCGGAGTAACCAACACCACCCTGACGGATATCGCCGATGCGGCGGGAGTGACTCGCGGCGCGGTGTACTGGCATTTTGCCAGTAAGACGGAGCTGTTTAATGAAATGTGGCAGCAGCAGCCGCCGCTTAGAGATTTGATTCAGCCCAGTCAGGCCATAGAGTACGAACAGGAGCCGTTAAATGCTTTACGCGAGCGGTTTATTGCAGGCCTGCGCTATATTGCTGCGAATCCTCGACAGCGCGCTCTGATGCAAATTCTTTATCAGCGCTGTGAGTTTTCCAGTGATATGCTTTCGGAATACGAAATTCGCCAACGTATTGGTTTTAATTATTCACTCATTGGCGGCATCCTGCAGTGCTGCGTGCGTAACAATATATTGCCAGCCGAAACAAACATTGAGATGATATTAATTGTTTTACACAGTGCTTTTTCCGGGCTGATTAAAAACTGGCTGCTCGATCCGCAACGCTTCGATCTTTATCAGCAGGCGCCTGCGCTGGTGGATAATATAATGGCGGTGGTCTGTGCTGCGCGTTTATCGGGAGGGCCTGCGCTACGGCTGGTAAATCAGTAATGAGTTCTGTTGGCGCAGATAATAAAAAGGCGCTTCCCCATGCCGAAGAGCGCCTTTTATATCAAGCAAGCAACTGACTAGTATCAGTTCATGCCGTATGTTAATAACCATTGTTTATTGCCGTTCGTGCTTGTTTGTCTAAACTATTCTAATTGCATGATTTAACAGCATTTATAGCTCTTTATTGTTTGTGCTTGTTCGTCCTCGTTTGCGGGCTTACACTCTCCCGTGTATCACTCGGTGTATCACTCGTTTTATATGAACTGAGGTTTTATGGCTGGCACAAACAAACTCAGCGACAAAAAATTAAGGGCGCTCTTAGGGGCTGCCAGAAGCAAAGAGGAAATGCTAGCGGATGGCGAGGGATTAAGCGTGCGGCTTTTACGTTCTGGTGCTATCAGCTGGATATTTGCTTATCGCTTGGGCGGACGTGGTTCGAAACTGGAGCGGTTAACGTTGGGTAGCTACCCGGATATGTCGCTGAAGATGGCCAGAGAAAAGCGCGAGGAGTGCCGATCATGGTTGGCTGAAGGGAAAAACCCTAAATTCCAGCTTGATATTAAGACGGAGGAAATACTCCGGCCTGTTACCGTTCGCGATGCAATGACGTATTGGTTTAATGAATATGCCATTCATCACCGGGTTAACTGGGAAAGGCATCAGGCGCAGGTAGAAAAACATATTTACCCGTATATAGGCGATCTGCCTCTCTCCCTGTGTGAAACCCGTCATTGGCTCGAATGCTTTGATCGTGCGAAACGTGAAACCCCCTACGCAGCTGGCTACGTTTTCCAGATGTGTAAACAGGCCCTCAAATTCTGCCGTGTGCGGCGCTATGCCATTAGCAATGCTCTCGACGACCTGACTATTCAGGACGTAGGCAAAAAGCAGGAGAAGGGCGACAGGGTGCACGATATGGGAGAGCTTACCCAAATCTGGTCATCAACGACCGGGAAAATGTATAAGCCGTATTACGCCTCGCTGCTGAGGCTGCTGGTGGTGTTTGGCTGCCGATCTCAGGAGGTCAGGCTATCCACCTGGAAAGAGTGGGATTTGAAAGACTGGATCTGGATAGTACCGAAGGAACACAGCAAAGGCGGTGAAAAAATTATTCGTCCGATCCCTGAAGGTATTAGGCCGTTTGTCGAGGATCTATACAAAGAGCATTCCCATTCTGGGCTATTGCTCGGCGAGGTAAAAAAGCCAGAAGCCGTCAGCCAGTGGGGCCGGGGAATTTATAAAAGGCTGGGCCAAACGGAACCATGGACGCTACACGATTTACGCCGAACCTTTGCCACCACGCTTAACGATATGGGAATTGCTCCGCATGTTGTCGAGCAACTTCTGGGACATGTGCTGGGCGGTGTAATGGCAATTTACAATCGGAGCCAGTATTTACCGGAAAAACTGGACGCATTAAATAAATGGATGGAGCGCCTCGAACTTATCTCTGGTGAACATTCTAATGTTACTATTTTGAAGGTTGCAAAATGATAGATAAAAATAACCTACCACAAAGATTATATTACACACTTCCTGATGCAGCTAAAGTCTTGGGGTGCGAAGTTCGGGATATAATTCATTATGCGGCAATTCATGCCTTGCAACTTTCTGTGTACATAAAACTTCATCATTGTGAGACCGATTCATGGTTTCATCTTAATATGCCTTCAAGCAAAGTAGATGACATTGATATGTTTTCCATGCTAAGGGGCGATGGCTGGGAGATTGACTTCGTAGAGTTTAAAAGCAAATCTGAAAACTTCTTTGCTGATGGCTATTATGCTAAGGCTGTAAGCGGATTTTTTTATGTTGATGGTTACAACCTAATTCCTCTTGAATTCAATGAGTCTGACGAAATCTCTCTGGTTGGCGTCTCTACTTTACCGAGCTTCATCGATGGACAGTGTATTGATGTTAATTTTATGATGAATCATTTAAAAGTGAATAGTAATTATTTATGTGTTAGGAAAAATGACATGGATTTTATAAATAAAAATGTCTCCATGCCATCTAAAGATTTAAATAGTGAATCAAGGAAAACCACAGCAAAAAAATCAGAACTTATATTCTATCTTTTAAAGATGATTCCAGAGTTATCTTGCGTGGATTTAGAGAGAGAAAAAATCACAAAGATAGCTTCGATGATAGAAGAAATTGCAGCTAAGAAAGGTATTGATTTACCGTCTACTCACTGGCAAACGTGGAGCAAATACCTTGAGAGATAATGTGATATCACTCGGTAGTTATGTGATATCACACACCCTGCGTTAATCATTATGCAATATGCCCACGAACTGTAATAAACGAGGGCATACATAAATGAACAATCCTGAACCACTGCAAGACCAATCCGATCGTATTATTCGTGAGGATGAATGCCGCCGTCTAACAGGCATTTGCCGTACAACCCGTTATCAGAAGGAAATAAAGGGAGAATTCCCTGCACGCCGTCAGCTTGGTGGGCGTTCCGTCGGGTGGCTGCTGTCAGAGGTCAATAGCTGGTTGAACAACCAACCTAAAGCCCAGCTGAAATCGGCATAAGGGGCGGGATATGGCACATAAAACAAAGGCGGCCATGCCGGGCCGCCAATGCAATAACACTAAACATATTCAGGATACCAGGCTTGCTGCTGGTGGTCAAAGCTTAGGCGCTCCTGACATTACAAGAACTGCGCCATTGGCGCGGTTAGGGGGTATGTCCAATAATGGCTACACCCCCTTTGGGCCTACGAACTTTTCCGTATACCTGCAGGGTACGGCGATGGCGTATACCCCATTTCATTATTTATTACAGCCTTTCATCAGATCACCTGGATTTTTTGAACAGTCTGGAATTAACAGAGAGTCAAAAATCCCTAGTTTGTATAACAATAACAACAACAAGATCCCGATAATAATCCGTCCAACAGTTGTGCTCAGTAATTCTCTCATGAATAGCTGTCCCTTATTATTTGTTCAGTCCTTTGACTCGATACCGCGCTGCTGTAACTCTTTGCGGATTATTCGCTTGATCCAAGCTGCCAGCGACTCATCACCATCTTGCTGCTGGGCCTGTTCCATTAGCACACGTAACTCAGGATCTAGCCTGAACTGGAATGGTGGATTACCACGTCTTTCATTTTTGTGTGTTGACACGTCAATTACACCCGATGTAATGTGTTTATGTGTAATGACACGTTACACACATGTATTACAAATAGCAACGCCCCGGAGTGCGGGAACACTGCCGAGGCGTCTGACCAAACCGTTATATGAGGTAACGATCATGGCTGAATTACAGCATACCCAAACTCACCCAAAATTTACATGGCTCTTTCTGGCAACCCCTAAGAGCCATCCAGACTGTTCGCCTGTAGTTCTGCGTTTTGATACTGATACTGAGGAGAATGCCCGCGCCGCTTTCCCCGGCTGGGAAATGGTATTCGCCGCCAAAATTAGGGCAGAAGCTCCATGCCGGGTCGCGTTCTTTGATTACAACACCCGTCGCGGTTGGGCTTTTGATAGCGCCTCAGACAGAGAGGTAGTTGGTCATGATTAATACATACCGCACTAAAAGCGATCTTCTGACATTGGCTCAAGAGATCGCCGCGCTTCTGTCATGTGCTTCTTATTTGGCAACGATCAGAGGGGATGAGGAGCGTATCCATGTAATGAGTTTAACTGGTCTTGCTTATCGGCTTGCTGATGAACTGGCAAGTGAGCTGGATATCTCGGATCTCGACCAGATTAAGTCTTGCAAGGATGGCTCCCAATGATCAGCAACGTGAAATTTAATGAGCTGGCTGGTCGCGTTGAACAGCTGGTGGGCAAGGTGGAAGAACTGGAAAACCGTATCAAGGCGCTGGCAGATAGTCAGTGTGGCGAGATACCTCCGGGCATGTCTCCGGTTTCCACGCTGGCGGCCGAGTTCGGCATAAGCACTAAGAAAGCTGAGGAACTGGCGAAAAACACCGGCGTATTGTTGGTTAAGCATAAAGGCGGCGGTTATCTGGCCCATGACGAGAAATTCAGGGAGGCGGCGCGGCTGATACTGCGCAAGGCAACCCGGCGTCGCGGTTCGGCCTACTGGTTCCATCCGTTGATCGGCAAATTCCAGATGAGCGGGGGGATCCCGAAATGAAGAACGCTCCGAACCTTAAACATCTGCCAAAGGAAAAATTTACTGAGGCAATCATTTTTGCCGGGACTGATGCCTATGCTCATGCAAAGGGATGGGAAGAAGGTATGGGTAAACAAATTGCCGAAGATACAACGCCCCCTATCTATCTTGGGCCAAAGCAACTGGCAGAGCTGGATAACCTGCAAATTGTTGATAAAGGGCGCCGTAGCGCCCGTGTGTATCTGGCCGGAAACATCGAGCCGATACTGATTAACGTCATTGGTGAGAAGCTGGCGCGGGCCGGAGTACAGGACGCCAGACTGTATAAGGGCATTCCTGACAGGAACCCGGAGGACTGGCGAGACTATCTGAACCGGTTACGGGAGGAAGCCAAAGCTGAGGAAAGCAATATTTGCCAGTTGCCAGTAACTAAGCGAGCACCAAAAAAAGAAACGGGCGATGAACTTAAGCCGCGTGTCGAAAGCCGTGATGATGGCGTTTTCTGGATCACTCCGAAGGTCGATAAAGAAACCGGAGAGATTATTAACCCTGAAACGTGGCTGTGTTCCCGGATCGAGGTGGTGGGTTCAGGTAGCGATGGCGCAGAGCGCTATCTGGTGTTGAGGTGGCGCTCTCCACGTGGCCACGAAGATATTACGCGGGCGATCCCTTGTGCTGACATTGGAGAGCGTGACGGGTGGCGGTCGTTAAAGGCTGGCGGGGTAAACGTCACGACCAAAAACACATTCCGGGCGATTCTGGCTGACTGGCTGCAACAAAGTGGCACCGGGCAGGAATGGCGAATCAGCCACACGTCAGGCTGGCACTATGGCGCTTATGTTATGCCTGATGGCGAGGTCATAGGTGAGCCTGAAACGCCGATACTGTTTAACGGGCGTAGTGCCGCTGCCGGGGGATATGACGTTACAGGGACGGCGGAAAGCTGGCGTAATAGCGTTGCGCGTCTTGCGTGTGGTAATCCGTCAATGATGCTGGGCGTGTCGGCATCAATGGCAGCGCCGCTTATCGGGCTGGTGGGCGCTGACGGGTTCGGGGTTCACCTTTTTGAGCAGTCCAGTGCAGGTAAGACAACAACGGCGAATATCGCCAGTAGTGTATGGGGCGTTCCTGATGCGTTGCGCCTCACCTGGTACGGGACGGCATTAGGCATTGCAAACGAGGCAGAAGCCCACAATGACGGCTTATTACCGCTGGATGAGATAGGCCAGGGGAGCAATGCCCGCGACGTTGCTACGTCTGCATATACGCTGTTTAACGGAGCCGGAAAGCTGCAGGGGGCCAAAGAGGGTGGAAACCGGGAGTTAAAACGCTGGCGCACTGTGGCGATCAGTACCGGGGAAATGGACATAGAAACGTTTCTTTCCGCTGGTGGACTCAGGGTAAAGGCCGGGCAGCTTGTGCGGCTTTTGAATATCCCGATGGAGAAAGCAACCGTATTCAACGGGCAACCCAACGGTAAAGCCCACGCCGACGCGCTGAAAGAGGCATGGCTTGATAATCACGGAGCGGCGGGGCGTGAATGGGTTAAATGGCTGGCAACCCACCAGCAGGAGGCAAAACAGGCGGTCAGGGATGCGCAGGAACGATGGCGCGGCCTTATTCCGGCTGACTATGGGGAACAGGTTCACAGGGTCGCAGAACGCTTTGCAATACTGGAGGCCGCGCTTGTGTTGTCCTGCCATATAACCGGGTGGAGTGAACAGGCCAGCCGTGACGCTATCCAGCACAGCTTTAATGCCTGGGTGAAAGAGTTCGGCACCGGGAACAAAGAGCACCAACAAATCATCGAGCAGTGCGAAGCGTTTTTGAATACCTACGGATTTAGCCGTTACCTTCCATACCCGGAAAGCGACGCTCGCGATCTGCCGATTAAAGAGCTTGCGGGGTACAGAACGGGAAGTCAGTCCAGTGATGAAGTATTTAAGTTCTACACCTTCCCCGCGGCATTTGAGCAGGAGATAGCCAGAGGCTTTAACCATACGCAATTTGCCAGGGCTTTAGCCAGTGCCGGGATGCTTGAGACCGGGGATAAAGGGAGGCACAAGAAGAAAGCACTACGCAAGATGGGCGGCAAGCAGCATGTGTTTTATGTGCTGATGTTCTCACCTGATGATGAGTAATTTTTTATACACGTGAGGTAAAAATTAGTGGGTTACGTGGGTTATACAGTGGATAAGTGCATTAAGGTAATGATTTTAAAGGAACATCGTAACCCACTCGTAACCCACTTTACCCCGTTTATAACCCACTGACAGGGCAAAATAACCCACCAGCGAAATCGTAACCCACTTTAAAAACGGCTTAGTGGGTTATTTCATGGGGTTAGTGGGTTACGTTTTTGTGTTGATTAAATGTTAACTCGTTGAATGTATGAAATAAAAAATACTTAGCAAGCGAAGATAACCCAATAACCCACGTAACCCACCACGTTTTGTATCTATACGCATAAAAAAATTGAGTAAATCTTGCTGCCGGGTAAACCCGGTTTTTTTATGCCTCAATCTAATTAATCTGTTTTTCTGATTAAAATGATTTTACTTACCACTTTTATTGATCAATGATTGCGAATGTACCATCAATCACGATAAGGGTAAGAAGATGGCAGAACGGAACAATAAGCAGCACGATAAAGGCGGTACGGTTCATATCGATGCTGAAACTATGAAGAAGATCGAAGAGTACCAGGCATTCATCCGCAAGAATCACCCGGAAATGCCTGTCCCCACTAAAGGCCAGATTGTGCGTAGCAGCGTGAACTACTGGCATCACCATACGCTGGGGGCATGGCTATGAAAGGCTGGTACACCATTAAAGCATCCAACGACGCCACCAGCGCCAATATCAGTATTTACGAAGAGATCGGCGGCTGGGGTATCACTGCCCAGCAGTTCTCTGAGGATCTGAAAGCCCTGGGCGATATTTCCCATATCAGCCTTCACATCCACTCACCCGGCGGTGACGTGTTCGATGGCATCGCTATCTACAACCTTCTGAATAAACACCCGGCAAAAGTCACAGTGCATATCGATGGCCTGGCTGCCTCTATGGCCTCAGTCATTGCGATGGCCGGTGACCGCATCGTTATGCCGGAAAACGCACTCATGATGATCCACAAGCCGTGGGGAATCTCCGGTGGTAATGCCAACGATATGCGCGACTATGCCGAGCTGCTGGATAAAGTTGAAAACGTCCTGATCCCGGCTTACGCCCGCAAAACTGGCAAGTCTGCTGAAGTGCTGGCGGCCATGCTGGAGGATGAGACCTGGATGGATGGTCGTGAATGTGTAGCGCAGGGATTCGCCGATGAGTTGTTACCGGCGGTCAGCGCAATGGCCTGTATTGAATCGAAACGAATTGAGGATTTTGAGCATATGCCAAAAGAGATTAAAGGGATGATCACCGGCCCGAAAGGTTCCACCAGTAGTGCGGTGCCGGAACAGAACCGTATCAACGGGATTAAAGACCTGTTTGCTATGTTCGGCGGTAAGCATGATTCACTGAAAATTCAGTGCCTGGAAGATGTGGACTGCACGCCGGAAAAAGCGAAAGACATGCTGCTGACTGCCCTGGGCAAGAGTGCGACCCCATCGAACAAAAGCACTTATTCACACATTTACGCTGGTAACGGCAACATCACCGGCGACGCTATCCGCCAGGGGCTTTATTCCCGTCTGGGTCACGAACGCGCCGAACGCGGGAACCCTTATGCCATGATGAGCCTCTTTGATATGGCTCAGGCATCGCTGGTGGATCGTGGCATTAGTATCAGCGGCTTTGGCAACCGCTCGCAAATTGTGAATCTGGCCTTTACGCACAGTACCAGCGACTTTTCCCATATCCTTGCTGGTGGCGCTGAGAAATCTGTTCTTACAGGCTGGCAGAACAGCGGTGAAACTTTCCAGCAGTGGACGAAAACCGGCTCGCTATCCAACTTCCATGAAGCCAAGCGCGTTGGGCTGAACGGCTTTTCTGAGCTGGAAAAGGTGCCAGAGGGGGCTGAATACAAATATGTCACTACCAGTGACAGCGGCGTACCTATCGCGCTTGCGACGTATGGCAATATCTTCTCCATTACCCGCCAGGCCATCATCAATGACGATTTGAGCCAACTGACGACCGTTCCTCAGGCTATGGGCCGTGCTGCTGCGCGTACTGTAGGGAATCTGGTCTATCTGAACCTGACTGCGAACAGCAAGTTTACAGACGGTAAGCCGCTATTCCATGCCGACCATAAAAACCTCATCGCTAAAGGGATGGATACTGACGGACTTAATGAAGCCCGTAAGGCTATGCGCCTGCAGGAAGACGCGAACGGCGATCCGATCAATGTCATTCCTGCCTATATTCTCGTTCCTGCGGCGCTGGAAGGGGCAGCCAATCGCGCGGTGCTCTCATCTTCCTCGCTGTTCCCGGTGGATCAGGACGGCACACTGAACCAGAACCCAGGCATCATTAACGTGGTTAAAGATATGGCTCAGGTTGTGGTTGAGCCGCGACTGGATAAGTCAGACAACAAGCAGTGGTATGTTGCGGCGGCACAGGGTACAGACACTATCGAGGTGGCTTATCTCGACGGGATGGATACGCCATATCTTGAGCAGCAGGAGGGCTTCACCGTTGATGGTATCGCCTGGAAGGTGCGCATCGATGCAGGTGTGGCTGCGCTGGACTACCGCGGGCTGGTCAAATCGAGTGGGGCATAAGAGCAGAGGGGCGGCCACGGCTGCCCATTTCTCGTGGGTCCTCCGGGCGGGGCGACCTTCCACGGGGCGGCGCGCTCGCGGGAAACGGCTGGTTTTTGAATTCCATAGTCATCATCATCATTTGCTAACTGATTGATTTTAAATACATGAAAATCTTAAAAAGTGGCAATGATGATGGTTTGTATGTTTTTTGTTCATCATCATCGGGGGAGAATGATGAAAACAATACGGCTGACAATTACTGAACTGGCCGACGTCACCGGGATTCACCGGCAAACGGTATCAAAGCGCTTACAGGATATTCCACCTGAGTCGGGCAGTAGCTGTAAGAGAAAGTATTACGACCTGAAATTAGCATTGGCGGCAATTTACTCTAACGGAGAAATACAGAATGCAAAGTAAAGAAGTGATGACCCGTATTGAGCTTAGTGGTGTACTGGCTAAAACGTTCGGCCGTGCTCACCACCGAGTAATCAGAACGACTCAGGAAGCTGGCGTAGCATTAGCGGCGACAATTCCGGGATTTGAGCGCTTCATGATTAATAGCAAAGACAAGGGACTGACCTTTGCTGTTTTCAGGGGGAAGACAAATATTGGCGCCGATGATTTGGGTTATCCGGTAACGGGTGAGGTCATTCGCATTGTCCCGGTTATTGCTGGCAGCAAAAAAGCTGGTTTGTTCCAGACAATAATGGGGGCCGTGCTCGTTGCCGCAGGGGCTATTGCAACCTTTGTTTTTGATCAGCCATGGGGTGTTAACCTGATGGTTGCTGGTGGCTCTATGATGGCTGGCGGTGTTATCCAGATGCTTTCCCCTCAGCCCGGAGGCTTAGCCCGTAAAGAGTCCCCCGACAATAAAGCCAGCTACGCCTTTGGCGGTGTCACTAATACAGCCTCGCAGGGCTACCCGGTAGGGCTTCTATACGGCAAACGCCGAATTGGTGGCGCAATTATTTCTGCTGGTATTTATGTGGAGGATGAGCTTTGACAAATCAGGCGAGGCTCTGGCCGGAAGGTGAGGTATTTACCCGTGAAGTGTTGATACCGACAAAGGACGGTGCTTTACCCATTGAGGTGACTTATGTTGTCCCTCCGTTCGAGGTCGTCGTTGCTCTGTGGCAGAACAAGGAACATGAAAAAACGTATCCGCTTTTTCGTCAGTTTATTCAGGGCTGGAGCCTGGAACAAAATCTCACTGATAACGTGCTTAAAGCCTTTTTGAGAGCTTACCCGGGAACCGCAAATAAAATTATGCATGGCTGGCAGGAACATATGCAAAGCGCACTAACGGAAAATGCGCATCTTTTTGCTGTGCAGAGCCAGACCCTTAACTGAGGCAGAGGGACGAATGTTAAAACATGAAACTCTGATAGCTGCAATTGAGGCCGCTGCGGAGCTGCGTGGATTTAGTCTTAATGGGCAGGAACGGCTGGTTGTCCGCACCTGTATTGATACTGCAATGGCAGATAAAGCACGACACAATAGGCGGATGGCGGCCAGTACTTTCCACTGGCAGAAACCTATTTTGCTAAGATAGGGTATTCATATTAGATAAAAAAAGTTCAGAAACGCCTTGTGGAATTCTTTGATTTTAACCATACATATGTAGGGGATTTCACTCAGAAGGGTAATATCGATGGCCGGACAATTAGATGATGCAGCAAAACAGATTTTAGGCACATTGTTAGCTGATTTCAGTGATCGAGGATTGACCGCACAGGACTTAAAAAAGGGGTATGAAGGACCGAATATTGAAGCCCTTGCTACTGCTGTATGTAGTGTGGCTGATTTTACCTCTGTTGATTTTGAGGTTGCATTCGGTGATTTAGAAAAAGCTAAAATGATAAAAACAGGCCCAATGGCGATGTATGATAACGACAGAAGAAATAGTGCCGTTTTCATAATGGGATCCTATAGCAAGCGTGAATTCGTTTATTTAACAGAAGCGGGGTATAAGGAATCGCGTAAAATTCCAAATCGCCCACAACGTGTTCAGCGTATAGTCAATAATCTGACCATTACAGGCGGTCATTTCAGCAATACGCAACTAGGGCAAGGAGAAGCTGTTTCTCAGACCCAAGCCATCACAACTAGTTCTGATACCGAAATAGTTGCAAAGCTGATCTCCATCCTTGAAAGCCAGGGCCAAGTAGTTAACAACGATCAACGTTCAGACATTGAAGCAGCTGTCGCAGCTGCTAATGAAGGAGATGGTAAAGAAGCCAAATCTTTGCTGGCTAAGGTTTGCGGTCCAGTCTGGGAATCAGTACAACCGGTTATGTGGCCGATTGTGGGTGAGCTGGTCAAGAAAAGCCTTGGACTTTGATATTGATAATATTCTTCATGAGGCCGCGTTAGCGGCCTTTTTCATGTCTGCTGTGCAAACAGTAAAAAACGTAGTGTTTGTGCATTAATGTTCATCGTTGTTCACGCGTACGTGTATCACTAGGTATATCACAAGCAATAAAAAAGGCGCTTCCCCATGCCGAAGAGCGCCTTTTTAATCAACAAGTTAACTGATTAGTATCAGTTCATGCCGTATTTTTTCAGTTTTTTACGCAGCGTACCGCGGTTGATGCCCATCATCAGAGCAGCGCGGGTCTGGTTACCACGGGTGTATTGCATCACCATGTCCAACAGGGGCTGTTCAACTTCAGCCAGTACCAGCTCATACAGGTCATTCACATCCTGACCGTTCAGTTGAGCAAAATAGTTCTTCAGTGCCTGTTTAACCGAGTCACGCAGGGGCTTTTGAGTTACCTGATCCTGAGAGTTAACGGTAGAAACGGTCAGTACGTCAGAATTTACGCGTTGTTCGAACATAGTTCTGTCAGCTCTTTATTTCTATTACGCAAAATTTTCGAAGTATGCCTCCAACGCCTCCAGCTGTTCGCTGGCATCCTCAATGGCGTTGAATGTGCGCCGAAACTGGTCATCTGGAGCATGTTCCTGAAGATACCAGGAGACGTGTTTACGCGCGATTCGGTACCCTTTTGCCTGACCATAAAAGTCATGCAACTCCCGAACGTGCGCACAAAGCAAGCGCTTCACCTCTGCCAGCGGCAGCGGGGGCAGCAGCTCTCCAGTGTCCAGATAATGCTGGATTTCCCGAAAGATCCAGGGTCTTCCCTGAGCTGCACGGCCTATCATCAGGGCATCAGCCCCTGTATAGTCGAGCACAGCTCTGGCTTTAAGCGGGTCAGTAATGTCGCCATTCGCGATAATCGGAATGGAAACTTTCTGCTTAACTGCCCGAATACTGTCGTACTCAGCGTCTCCGTTAAACAAACAGGCGCGGGTGCGTCCGTGAATAGTCAGAGCCTGAATGCCACACTCTTCGGCCAGTTGGGCAATCTCTACGCAGTTACGGTGTTCCGGTTCCCAACCGGTGCGAATCTTGAGAGTCACAGGAACGTCCACCGCGTTAACGACCGCCGTCAGGATCGACTTCACCTGGTCGGGGTACTGCAAGAGGGCTGAACCTGCAAGCTTGCGATTCACCTTTTTCGCCGGGCATCCCATATTGATATCAATAATCTGGGCGCCGCTTTCCACGTTAATCCGCGCGGCGGCAGCCATCTCTTCCGGCACGCTACCGGCGATTTGCACGGTACGAATACCGGGCTCATCGATATGCACCATCCGTAAACGGGACTTGTCGCTCTCCCACACCTGTGGGTTAGAAGACATCATCTCGGAAACGGTTAAACCCGCTCCCATCTCGTAGCACAGCGTCCGGAATGGTCTGTCAGTAATGCCAGCCATGGGCGCTGCGATCAGGCGATTTCTGAGCTGGTGGTGTCCGATGCGCATGAGTTAAGAAATGACCATACTGTGACTGCAAGGCGGCGTATATTACGCATTTTTTGCACGAGATGAAAGGCCAAACTTTGAGCAATCCTCTGTTGCAGATCAATGAATCCGGGACTAGCGTAAAAGGGATGAATAAATACTTATATTAATCATTGATTTAATGGATGATGGATAATTTGTGTCCATTTATAAAATCATAAAACTTCTCGATTTTTCTTGGATAAACTGGCCGCATGGCGATATAAAACGCTGTTTTTGTAGCCAAAAAAGTGCTCTGTAGTGCGATCTGCCTCTCATTTCCTGGCATTATTTGGTGGCTACTGGAAACAAAAATGCGGCCCGTAGGCCGCATCGCGCTTAGTTTTTCCGGCCGGTAATCCGGCACCACTCTTCCTTCTCGACCACCGGGTCAAGAGCGAAGAGATCGGCATAGGCTTCACAGACGCTCTCCGCCTGGCTGGCAAGGATGCCGGAAAGCCCCAGCAAACCGCCTGAAACGGGCAGGACGCTGATTAATGGCGCCAGCTCACGCAGCGGGCCTGCCAGGATATTCGCGACCACCACGTCGGCTTTCATCGACTCCGGTTGGTCCTGAGGAAGATAGAGCTCCAGGCGTTCAGAAACGCCGTTACGCTGCGCGTTATCACGACTGGCCTGAATAGCCTGCGGGTCGATATCAATCCCGATTGCTTTTGCCGCCCCCAGCTTCAGTGCGGCAATCGCCAGGATGCCGGAGCCGCAGCCGAAATCAATCACCGTTTTTCCGTTGAGGTCGAGCCCATCCAGCCACTGCAGGCACAGGGATGTCGTCGGATGCGTACCGGTGCCAAAGGCCAGACCCGGATCGAGCATCACGTTGACGGCATTTTCATCCGGAACATCGCGCCAGCTTGGGCAGATCCATAGCCGCTCCCCGAAGCGCATGGGGTGGAAGTTATCCATCCATTCCCGTTCCCAGTCTTTATCTTCCAGCTGCTCGATCTTATGCGCGAACCCGGCGCCCAGCAGCGGATGCTGCTCCAGTTGGGCAACGACCGCTTTCATATCGGTTTCAGCATCGAACAGGCCGATTACGTCGGTATCCCCCCACAGGCGGGTTTCCCCGGGCAATGGCTCAAATACCGGCGTATCGTGTGTATCCTGGAAGGTGATCGAGACCGATCCGGCCTCCATCAGCGCATCGCTAAGATCTTCAGCGTTCGCGCCGGTGGTATTTAGTTTCAGTTGGATCCATGGCATAGCAAAACTCTTTATTTATCAGTAGTCAAAATGGGGGGCTGTGGGGCGGGACGACCGAAACGGTTCCCCGCCACAAACGCCAGCAAACTCAGCAGCAGCGCGGGAACGATCGGGTGAAAGCCCAGAAACTGCACTTTCAGCGTGGCAAGTACGGCATACAGGACGCCGCCTACGATCATCGCGCTCAGCGCGCCAGCCGCGTTGGCGCGTTCCCAGTAAAGGCCCAGCACCAGCGGCCACAGGAAGACGGCTTCCAGGCCGCCGAAAGCCAGCAGGTTCAGCCAGATTATCATCTCCGGCGGCC
This sequence comes from Klebsiella sp. HMSC16A12, assembly GCF_001808265.1. NCBI lineage: Bacteria > Pseudomonadati > Pseudomonadota > Gammaproteobacteria > Enterobacterales > Enterobacteriaceae > Klebsiella > Klebsiella sp. HMSC16A12. The sequence goes on along the minus strand of NZ_KV792607.1, from coordinate 30,467 downwards.
GCCAGGCCGCGAGCAGCAACAAGACCCCCAGCAGGAGCGTGATGCCGGCGGACATGCGTTTAAGCCGCTTTTCGTTAGTCGCCTGATCCGGCCGCCAGTTCAGGTACAGATCTTTGATGATCGTAGCGGAACTTTGCAGAAGTTGGGCATTGATCGTCGACATAATCGCCGCCATCGGCGCGGCAAGGAAGATCCCGGCGGCAAAGGGCGGAAGCACTTTAACCATCAGCGTCGGGATCACCAGATCCGGCACGGTTAAATCGGGGATCACCGCCCGGCCTAATGCCCCAGCCAGATGCATGCCAAACATCAGGATCGCCACCACGATGGTGCCGATAATGATGCCGCGATGCACGGCTTTGCTGTCTTTGTAGGAGATACAGCGCACTGCGGTATGTGGCAGACCAATAACGCCGAAGCAGACCAGTACCCAAAACGAGGCCATAAAGGTTGGCGAGAGGATATCCTCCGCGCCCTGCGGGGACACCAGCTTGACGTCGATCGACTGCAGCGTCTCTACCGCATGGCCAACCCCCCCGGCGGCGTGGATCACGCCCACCAGCAGCACGATCGTGCCGATCAGCATTACCATGCCCTGCATCGTGTCGTTGAGCACGCTGGCGCGAAAGCCGCCATAGGCGGTATACAGCGCGATGCTGACCCCGAAGATCAGCAGGCCGGTATCGTAAGGAATACCGGCAGCCGTCTCCAGCAGGCGGGCGCCGCCGATAAACTGGACGGTCATGGCGCCGACAAAGGCCACCAGCAGACTCAGGCTGGCCAGCCAGACCAGCAGGCGACTCTGATAGCGCGCAAACAGCATGTCATTGAGGGTGACAGCATTATAGCGACGCGCAAGGATGGCGAATTTTTTCCCCAGCACGCCCAGCGACAGCCAGATGGCGGGGAGCTGGATCATCGCCAGCAGCACCCAGCCCAGGCCGTATTTATAGGCGGCGCCGGGTCCGCCGATAAATGAGCTGGCGCTGATATAGGTGGCGGTTAGCGTCATGGCCAGCACGAAGCCGCCCATCGAGCGGCTGCCGAGAAAGTACTCATTAAGAAAGCTACCTGAGGCGCGTTTTCTCATGGCGTAGAGGGATAAACCGAACACCACCACCAGGTAGGCGATCAGGGGAATAATGACCTCAAACTGCATCATCGTCCTCCAGAGAAATATCGCGGAAAATCAGTTTGACCATCGCCCAGCACAGCAGAATGAACAGCAGCGGTACCAGCAGGCAGGCCATTTCAAACCAGTGTGGCAGGCCGGTAAAGCCAATAGCCACCCCCGGCAGATAGGCGGCGGCCAGCCAGGCGGCAAGGTAGAGAAGGGTCAGCCACAGCGCCCAGCGCGCTTCTTTGTGGGCCTGAACAAAGCGTTTGTCCATTTTTTGTCCCTTGAGGATGAAGAAAGCGGGGATTGTACCGCATGGTATAGATGAGGAGAGAGAAAAAGAAAAAAGGCCGGTTTACCCGGCCTTTTGCTGAGAGAGCAGAATTATTTTTCCTGCAAGCCGAGTTTTTTCTCCAGATAGTGGATATTGGTGCCACCATGCTGGAAATTCTCGTCGCTCATAATGCGCATCTGCAGATCGACGTTGGTTTTGATGCCATCGATGATCAGCTCCTGCAGCGCATTCTTCATGCGGGCAATCGCCACGTCACGGCTTTCGCCGTAGCAGATCAGTTTACCGATCATGGAGTCATAGTACGGCGGTACGGTGTAACCGGCGTAAATATGTGACTCCCAGCGCACGCCAAAGCCACCCGGCGCGTGGAAACGGGTGATTTTGCCCGGGCTCGGCAGGAAGGTGTTCGGGTCTTCGGCGTTGATACGGCATTCCACCGCATGGCCGCGAACCACCACTTCATCCTGCTTGATGGACAGCGGCTGGCCGGCTGCGATACGCAGCTGCTCTTTGATCAGGTCAACGCCGGTGATCATTTCAGTTACCGGATGCTCTACCTGGATACGGGTGTTCATTTCAATGAAGTAGAACTCGCCGTTTTCGAACAGGAACTCAAAGGTACCCGCCCCGCGGTAGCCGATATCCACACAGGCTTTCGCGCAACGCTCGCCGATGTAGCGACGCAGTTCCGGGGTGATGCCCGGCGCCGGCGCTTCTTCGACCACTTTCTGATGACGGCGCTGCATGGAGCAGTCACGTTCAGCCAGATAGATCGCGTTACCCTGACCATCCGCCAGCACCTGAATTTCAATGTGGCGTGGGTTTTCCAGGTATTTCTCCATGTAGACCATGTCGTTGTTGAAAGCCGCTTTGGCTTCCGCTTTGGTCATGGAGATGGACTGTGCCAGTTCAGCGTCGCTACGTACAACGCGCATACCGCGACCGCCGCCGCCGCCGGAGGCTTTGATGATAACCGGGTAGCCGATGCGTTTAGCATGGGCGCGGTTAGCGTCCATGTCGTCGGTCAGCGGGCCGTCAGAACCCGGAACGGTCGGGACGCCGGCTTTCTTCATGGCGGTGATCGCGGACACTTTGTCGCCCATCAGGCGGATAGTGTCGGCTTTCGGGCCGATGAAGATAAAGCCGGAACGCTCAACCTGCTCAGCAAAATTAGCGTTCTCAGAGAGGAAGCCATAACCCGGGTGAATCGCTACCGCGCCAGTGATCTCAGCGGCGCTGATAATGGCCGGAATGTTCAGATAGCTTTTTACGGACGGAGCCGGACCGATGCAGACCGTCTCATCCGCTAACAATACGTGTTTTAGATCGCGATCCGCAGTGGAGTGCACAGCGACAGTCTTGATGCCCAGTTCTTTACAGGCACGCAGGATGCGCAGTGCGATCTCGCCACGGTTAGCGATGACAATTTTATCCAGCATGTTCGCCTCGTTACTCGATAACTACCAGCGGCTCGTCGAATTCTACTGGTTGGCCGCTTTCGATCAGAATGGCTTTCACCACGCCGGCTTTGTCGGCTTCGATCTGGTTCATCATTTTCATCGCTTCGACGATGCACAGGGTGTCGCCCACGTTAACTTTCTGGCCAACTTCCACAAACGCTTTCGCGTCCGGGCTCGGCGTACGATAGAAAGTACCAACCATCGGGGAACGTACGATGTGACCACTGATTTCCGCTTTCGCCGGCGCTTCAGCCGCAGCAGCTGGTGCGGCAGTCGCGGCGGCAGGCGCCTGAGGCTGCATCATCGGCGCAGCATAAGCCTGCTGCATAACCGGATAGCTTGCGGCCGGTGCAGAGCGGCTGATGCGAACAGACTCTTCGCCTTCAGAAATTTCCAGTTCGGAGATACCTGATTCTTCAACCAGCTCGATCAGTTTTTTAATCTTACGAATATCCATGAGTGGGTTCCGTACTCTTTGTTTAGTGTGATTGTGACAGGCGTTTTACCGCCGTCTGTAAAGCGTATGAATAACCATCCGCCCCCAGCCCGCAAATGACGCCAGCGGCGACATCTGACAGATACGAGTGCTGGCGGAAGGGTTCGCGTGCATGCACATTGCTCAGGTGAATCTCGATAAACGGGATGTTCACGGCGAGCAAAGCGTCACGGATTGCTACGCTGGTATGCGTGAACGCGGCCGGATTAATCAGGATATAGTCCACGTTGTCTTTAGCCTGATGAATTCGGTCGATTAACGCATGCTCCGCGTTGGACTGCAGGTGATCCAGACTCACATTCAGCGCCGCCGCTTCAGATGTTAAACGGTTAACAATTTCAGCCAGCGTGAGAGGGCCATACTTCTCAGGCTCGCGGGTACCGAGCATGTTAATGTTTGGACCATTCAAAAGCAAAATGTGAAACTTCACTGCCATTGTGTGGCGATCTCCTGCCATTTTCGGGTAAAAAACAACATATACCTTCAATGCGCCCTTGTCACCTTTTCAGGGTCAGAAAACCCCGTCAGGAAAACCAAAGTCGCACATTATAACGATTTCGTAGCAATTGGCAGCTAAATACTGGTCTTATCAGGGAAGATTATCAACCGCTATCTGAAAAAGAGTCGCGGTTGATAAAGGATCTGCGGGAAACTGCACATTACCGGATTGCGCGCCACCACTGGCGGAACTTCTTGTAACGCCATGTCAATAGCCCCGCTGCCAGCAGGGCATATATAACGGGCTGCGGCGAGACGATCTTCACTGACCACAGGTAGTGTATCGGCGCGAGGATCGCCACCAGATAGACGAAGTTGTGTAAAAGTTGCCAGCGACGCCCCAGTTTTCGCTGCATCGCTTGCGTGGAGGTCACCGCCAGCGCCAGCAGAATCGCCCAGCTGATCATGCCCAATGTCAGATAGGGGCGGGTGATAATCTCCGAGCCCAGCAGCGCCAGATTGTTAATGCCCAGCTCCAGTAGGGTATAGCTGGTCAGGTGCAGCGTCGCCCAGGCAAAACACCATAAACCTAACAGCCGACGAACGCGAATCAATAATGGCTGCTTCGCATAGCGCGCCAGCGGAGAGACCAGCAGCGTCGCCAGCAGAAACTTAAGCGCCATTCTGCCGGTAAAGTGCTGGATATCCTTGGCTGGATCGGCGCTAAAGTAGCCCTGGTGCCCGGCCCAGAATAACCAGACCAGCGGCAAAAACCCCGCAAGGTGAAGTAAAACCTTCAGCCAGACGATCTGTTTGACGGTGAAACGCACTAGAAGTTCTCCCGCAGATTCATGCCGCGATACAGCGACGCCACTTCGTCGGCATAGCCATTAAACAGCAACGTCGGTTGACGCTTCACATCGAGCACGCCGCCGGCGCCGATAAACCGCTCGCTAGCCTGTGACCAGCGGGGGTGATCGACGTGCGGATTGACGTTGGCGAAGAAGCCGTATTCGTCCGGCGCCGCCAGGTTCCAGGTGGTTGGCGGCCGCTCGCGGGTCAGCTCGATACTAACAATGGATTTTATGCCTTTAAAACCGTACTTCCACGGCACGGTCAGGCGGACCGGCGCGCCGTTTTGCGGCGGCAGCGCTTTGCCATACACCCCGACGGTGAGTAGCGTCAGCGGGTGCATCGCTTCATCCAGCCGTAGCCCCTCCACGTAAGGGTAAGCGAGCCCCCCGCCGATAAACCGGTCTTTCTGGCCGGGCATTTGATCCGGAGCATAGAGGGTTTTGAAGGCCACATAGCGCGCGCTGCTGGTGGGCTCCACCAGCGCCAGCAGTTTATGCAGCGGGAAGCCGACCCAGGGGACCACCATCGACCAGGCTTCCACACAGCGCATACGATAAATGCGCTCTTCCAGCGGGAAGCGTTTGGTCAGATCGTCATGGTCAAGGGTCAGAGGTTTCGCCACTTCGCCACCGATGGTGAGCGTCCAAGGATCGGTGCGCAGGCTACCCGCGTTCGCCGCCGGATCGGCTTTATCGAGGCCGAATTCATAAAAATTATTGTAACCGGCGACCTTATCTTCCGGGGTAAGCGTCAGATTAGCCTGCCACTCGGCGGGTTTAGCAAACGCCAGGGCCTTGCCCGCTGGCGCTGGTGGGCGGTCGTGGCCTTTAAACCAGTCCAGCAGGTCGGCCTGCGCGGCGGCGGGAAGGGAAAGCGCGGTCGCGCTGATGCCCAGCATTTTCAGCATCTGGCGCCGCTTGAGCATAAAAACGGATTCGGCCGTGACGTCGGCTTCCGTCAGTTTTTTTCTTTTCATGGTGTCCTCCGTCATGCGTTTTCCTAAGCATGACGGAGACGGCGATGAATGGCGAATATGTCACGAAAAATTGCACATTAGGATGAGGAGCCGCCGCCGAAGCAGAGGCGCGGTCGTCCAGGAATCATCGGAAAGTGGCGCAAGACGTTTCCTTTGCCGCGCATGACCCGGCATCTTTAGCAGGGAAAAGAGGGCGGTAAGCTGGCCAGACGGTAAACCGGTAATAATTTGCGTCGCTGGCGCGGGTTTGCCATCCTGCGTCTAAAATTAAAGCGCTTCTGGCGCAGGCCGCAGGCGGGCGACGATTGGCAAATTTTTTCTGCAAACTATACTCGCTATCGGCATACTTTTACCGATAATACGCATTCCATTGCCAGACTCGCCATCTTTGATAGTATGCGTCGCGCTTTAAAAGGTTAATGCTTGCGGCATGGCGCGCGCCGGCACGGGAGCCTGATGGTTCATCGGGTAGTCATTCACTCGCGGAGTTAACACAGGGATGCGATTAACGACGAAGTTCTCAGCCTTTATTACGCTGCTAACTAGCCTGACCATCTTTGTCACGCTGATTGGCGCTTCGCTGAGTTTTTATAACGGCATTGAGAACAAGGTCGAAAACCGCGTTCAGGCGGTGGCGACCATGCTGGATAACCGGCTCATCACCACCTCTTTCGATAAGCTTGAACCGCAGTTGGATGAGCTGATGACGCCGATCGAGATCGTGCATATCGATTTCATGCTCAACGGCAAACCGCTCTACAGCCATTCCCGACCCGATAGCTATCGCCCGCTCGGCAGCCATGAGCAATTCCGTGAGATCACGGTTCAGTCGCTTAAACATCCTGGTATTACGCTGCATCTGGTCTACGTTGACCCGATGGTGAACTATTTCCGTTCGCTGTCGATCACTGCCCCGCTGTCGATCTCCATTGGCTTCATGGTGGTAATTATTTTCTTCGCCGTCCGCTGGATCCGCCGCCAGCTGGCCGGCCAGGAGCTGCTGGAGCTGCGTTCCACGCGTATCCTGAGCGGCGAGCGCGGGCCGCAGGTGCGCGGGTCGGTCTATGAATGGCCGGCCAGCACCAGTAGCGCGCTGGATATGCTGCTGTCGGAGCTGCAGTTCGCCAGCGATCAGCGCAGCCGGATGGATACGCTTATTCGCTCCTACGCGGCGCAGGATTCGAAAACCGGACTGAATAACCGCCTGTTTTTTGACAATCAGCTGGCCACGCTGCTGGAAGACCAGGAGAAGGTGGGAGCCTACGGCATCGTGATGATGATCCGTCTGCCGGAGTTTGATCTGCTACGGGACAACTGGGGACGGGCGGCGGCCGAAGAACATTACTTTACGCTTATCAACCTGCTCTCTACCTTTATTATGCGTTACCCCGGCGCGCTGTTGGCGCGCTATCACCGTAGCGACTTCGCCGTGCTGCTGCCGCACCGTACGTTGAAAGAGGCGGATAGTATCGCCGGCCTGTTGCTGAAGGCGATGGATGCGCTGCCTCCAACGCGTATCCTCGATCGCGACGATATGATGCATATCGGCATCTGTTCTTTCCGCAGCGGGCAATCGGCGGCGCAGGTGATGGAACATGCGGAAGCGGCGACGCGCAACGCGGTGCTGCAGGGCAGCAACAGCTGGTCGGTCTATGATGACACCCTTCCGGAGAAAGGTCGTGGCAACGTTCGCTGGCGAACGCTGATCGAACAGATGCTGAGCCGCGGCGGGCCGCGGTTGTACCAAAAACCTGCTGTCACCCGCGACGGGCGGGTACATCATCGTGAACTGATGTCGCGGATGTACGACGGTAAAGAAGAGGTGATTGCAGCGGAATACATGCCGATGGTGCTGCAGTTTGGCCTGGCGGAGGAGTATGACCGCCTGCAGGTAACGCGCCTGCTGCCGTTTTTAGGCTTCTGGCCCGAGGAGAATCTGGCGCTCCAGCTGTCGGTGGAGTCGCTGATCCGTCCGCGTTTCCAGCGCTGGCTGCGCGATGCCTTGATGCAGTGTGAAAAATCGCAGCGTCAGCGGATTATTTTTGAACTTGCAGAGGCAGATGTTTGTCAATATATCGGCCGTCTGCAGCCGGTTATGCGATTGGTTAACGCTCTGGGCGTTCGGGTGGCAGTGGTTCAGGCGGGGTTAACCCTGGTTGGAACCAGCTGGATCAAGCAGCTGGATGCGGAGCTGATCAAACTGCATCCGGGTCTGGCGCGCAACATCGAAAAGCGCAGCGAGAACCAACTGCTGGTGCAAAGCCTGGTGGAAGCCTGTAAAGGCATGCCTATGCAAGTTTTTGCGACGGGCGTACGTAGCCGCAGCGAGTGGTTGGTACTGTCCCAATGCGGTGTCACGGGCGGGCAGGGGGAATTTTTTGCCGCCTCACAGCCACTTGACACAAATGTGAAAAAATATTCGCAAAGATACTCGGTTTGATCTGCCGTTTAGCGTGATTTCACGTAGAATAACGCGCGCCATCGTGAAGGGGGTGTGCTTGTCTACCTGCCGGATCATCGCAATGTAAATGCCAGTGACCCTCCTTTGACAGGTTACAAATTCAGGCGTGGAGCGCTGCTGAAGATTTCAGCAATGAACGGAGTCGGGAAAATTTGTAACAAAGGAAATGAACTGCACTAATTTTCACCGCAGCAGGTGATTTTTGCGCCTTGTCGCTGCTGCGTGTGGTTGGTAAAGTAAGCGGATTTTGTTTTCCGCCCCAGCTTTCAGGATTATCCCTTAGTATGTTAAAAAAATTTCGTGGCATGTTTTCCAATGACCTGTCCATTGACCTGGGTACCGCGAATACCCTTATTTACGTAAAAGGACAAGGCATCGTATTGAATGAGCCTTCCGTGGTGGCCATTCGTCAGGATCGTGCCGGATCGCCGAAAAGCGTCGCCGCCGTGGGTCATGAAGCGAAGCAGATGCTCGGCCGTACCCCGGGTAATATCGCGGCGATTCGCCCGATGAAGGACGGCGTTATCGCTGACTTCTTCGTGACGGAAAAGATGCTGCAGCACTTTATCAAACAAGTGCACAGCAACAGCTTTATGCGCCCGAGCCCGCGCGTGCTGGTGTGTGTACCGGTTGGCGCAACCCAGGTCGAACGTCGCGCTATTCGTGAATCCGCGCAGGGCGCAGGCGCCCGTGAAGTCTTCCTGATCGAAGAGCCGATGGCGGCAGCGATTGGCGCAGGCTTACCGGTTTCTGAAGCGACCGGCTCCATGGTGGTGGATATCGGTGGCGGTACCACTGAGGTGGCGGTTATCTCCCTGAACGGCGTGGTCTATTCCTCTTCTGTACGTATCGGCGGTGACCGCTTCGACGAAGCCGTTATCAATTACGTGCGTCGTAACTACGGCTCCCTGATCGGTGAAGCGACCGCTGAACGTATCAAGCATGAAATCGGTTCGGCTTACCCGGGCGATGAAGTGCGCGAAATTGAAGTGCGCGGTCGTAACCTGGCGGAAGGCGTGCCACGCGGCTTCACCCTGAACTCAAACGAAATTCTTGAAGCGCTGCAGGAGCCTCTGACCGGCATCGTGAGTGCGGTCATGGTTGCCCTTGAGCAGTGCCCGCCGGAACTGGCGTCTGATATCTCTGAACGCGGGATGGTTCTCACCGGCGGTGGTGCGCTGCTGCGCAACCTGGACCGTCTGTTAATGGAAGAAACCGGTATTCCAGTCGTGGTTGCTGAAGATCCGCTGACCTGCGTAGCGCGTGGCGGCGGCAAGGCGCTGGAGATGATCGACATGCACGGCGGCGACCTGTTTAGCGAAGAGTAGTCAGCCTGAAGGTCCGGGGCGGCATACGAGCTGCCCCTGGTCTTTACTGACACGAGAATACGCATAGCCTATGAAGCCAATTTTTAGCCGTGGCCCCTCGCTACAGATTCGCCTTATTCTGGCGGTGCTGGTGGCGCTTGGCGTGATTATCGCCGACAGCCGCCTGGGTACGTTCAGTCAAATCAGAACGTACATGGATACAGCCGTCAGCCCTTTCTACTTTGTCTCTAATGGTCCCCGGGAACTGCTCGACAGCGTATCGCAGACGCTAGCTACCCGCGACCAGCTCGAACTGGAAAACCGTGCGCTGCGCCAGGAGCTGTTGCTGAAAAACAGCGATCTGCTGATGCTGGGCCAGTACAAGCAGGAGAACGCGCGCCTGCGTGAACTGCTTGGCTCGCCGCTGCGCCAGGACGAGCAAAAAATGGTGACGCAGGTCATCTCAACGGTCAACGACCCTTACAGCGATCAGGTGGTTATTGACAAAGGCAGCGTGAACGGCGTCTATGAAGGCCAGCCGGTTATCAGCGATAAAGGCGTCGTGGGGCAGGTCGTGGCCGTGGCGAAAATGACCAGCCGGGTGCTGCTGATCTGCGATGCCACTCATGCGCTGCCGATCCAGGTTCTGCGTAACGACATTCGCGTCATTGCCGCCGGTAACGGCTGCACGGACGATCTCCAGCTTGAGCATCTGCCGGCAAATACCGATATTCGCGTCGGCGACGTGCTGGTGACCTCCGGTCTCGGCGGTCGTTTCCCTGAAGGGTATCCGGTCGGGGTAGTCTCCTCGGTGAAACTGGACACCCAGCGCGCCTATACCGTGATTCAGGCGCGTCCGACGGCCGGGCTGCAGCGCTTGCGCTATCTGTTGCTGCTGTGGGGCGCCGATCGTAATGGCGCTAACCCGATGACCCCGGAAGAGGTTCATCGGGTGGCTAACGAACGTCTGATGCAGATGATGCCGCAGGTACTGCCTGCGCCGGATGCGATGGGGCCGCAGATGCCGGCGCCCGCCACCGGGTTGACGCCGCCTCAGCCGTCGCAGCCTGCAGGGGGGCAATAGTGGCAAGTTACCGTAGCCAGGGACGCTGGGTTATCTGGCTCTCGTTTCTTATCGCGCTATTGCTGCAAATTATGCCCTGGCCGGCGGACATCAGCGTTTTCCGGCCCAACTGGGTATTATTGATCCTGCTGTACTGGATCCTCGCGTTGCCGCACCGGGTAAACGTGGGGACGGGTTTCGTGATGGGGGCTATTCTTGATCTCATCAGCGGTTCAACGCTCGGCGTTCGCGCGCTGTCTTTAAGCATCGTCGCCTATCTGGTCGCGCTGAAGTATCAACTGTTCCGTAACCTGGCGCTGTGGCAGCAGGCGCTGGTGGTAATGCTGTTATCCCTGGCCGTGGATATCATTGTTTTCTGGGCAGAGTTTTTAGTGATCAACGTCTCTTTCCGTCCGGAAGTATTCTGGAGTAGTGTAGTAAACGGCATCCTCTGGCCATGGCTCTTCCTGCTGATGCGTAAAGTGCGTCAGCAATTTGCAGTGCAATAAGGTTGATATGACAACTCTGTATCTCGCTTCTGGTTCCCCGCGTCGGCAGGAACTGCTGACTCAGCTTGGTCTCGCTTTCGAGCGTCTGGTTCCTGGTATCGAGGAGCAGCGCCAGCCGCAGGAGAGCGCCCAGCACTATGTCGTCCGCCTGGCGCGCGAAAAAGCGCAGGCCGGGGTGGCGATGGCCACCCGCGATTTGCCGGTGCTGGGAGCGGATACGATTGTCATTTTGAACGGCGAAGTGCTGGAAAAACCGCGCGACGCCGAACACGCTGCAGCGATGCTGCGTTTGCTTTCCGGCCACACCCATCAGGTCATGACCGCGGTGGCGCTGGCGGATAAGCAGCAAACGTTGGACTGTCTGGTGGTCACGGAAGTGACCTTCCGGCGGCTCAGCGAGCAGGATATCGCCGATTATGTGGCCAGCGGCGAGCCTTTAGATAAAGCAGGTGCATACGGTATTCAAGGGTTGGGTGGTTGCTTCGTCAGGAAGATTAATGGCAGCTATCACGCCGTAGTCGGCTTACCGCTGGTGGAAACGTATGAGTTGCTCAGTAACTTTAACTCACTGCGTAAAGGAAAGGGATAAAGATGACGGCTGAATTATTAGTTAACGTAACGCCATCCGAAACGCGCGTTGCGTATATTGATGGCGGTATTCTGCAGGAAATCCATATTGAGCGTGAAGCGCGACGCGGAATAGTAGGCAATATCTACAAAGGTCGTGTTAGCCGAGTGCTGCCGGGAATGCAGGCGGCTTTTGTAGATATTGGTCTGGATAAGGCGGCGTTCCTTCACGCCTCCGATATCATGCCGCATACCGAGTGCGTCGCCGGTGAGGAGCAAAAGCAGTTTACCGTGCGCGATATTTCGGAGCTGGTGCGCCAGGGCCAGGACCTGATGGTCCAGGTGGTTAAAGATCCGCTGGGTACCAAAGGCGCGCGTCTGACCACCGATATTACCCTGCCTTCCCGCTATCTGGTCTTTATGCCAGGCGCCTCCCACGTGGGGGTCTCTCAGCGGATTGAAAGCGAAGCCGAGCGCGAGCGCCTAAAAAAGGTCGTCGCAGAATATTGCGATGAGCAGGGCGGGTTTATCATTCGCACCGCTGCGGAAGGCGTTCACGAGCAGGAGATGGCCGCCGATGCCGCTTATCTTAAGCGCGTATGGACCAAGGTGATGGAGCGCAAAAAGCGCAACCAGACCCGCTATCAGCTGTATGGCGAGCTGGCTCTGGCCCAGCGCGTGCTGCGTGATTTTGCCGATGCGCAACTGGATCGCATTCGCGTCGACTCGCGCCTGACCTATGAGGCGTTGCTCGAATTCACCGCCGAATATATCCCGGAAATGACCAGCAAGCTGGAACACTACAGCGGCCGTCAGCCGATATTCGATCTCTTTGACGTTGAGAACGAAATTCAGCGCGCGCTGGAGCGTAAAGTCGAGCTCAAATCGGGGGGCTATCTGATCATCGACCAGACCGAGGCGATGACCACCATCGATATCAACACCGGGGCCTTTGTCGGGCACCGCAATCTTGACGATACGATCTTCAATACCAACATCGAAGCCACCCAGGCGATAGCCCGCCAGCTACGTTTGCGTAATCTCGGCGGCATTATCATCATTGATTTCATAGACATGAACAATGAAGATCACCGTCGACGGGTGTTGCACTCTTTAGAGCAGGCGCTGAGTAAAGATCGGGTGAAGACCAGCATTAACGGCTTCTCCCAGCTGGGCCTGGTGGAGATGACCCGTAAACGCACCCGTGAAAGCGTGGAGCATGTGCTGTGCAACGAGTGCCCAACCTGCCACGGACGTGGAACGGTAAAGTCGGTGGAAACGGTGTGCTATGAGATTATGCGTGAGATCGTCCGCGTACATCATGCTTATGATTCCGATCGCTTCCTGGTCTATGCTTCCCCTGCGGTGGCGGAAACCCTGAAAGGGGAAGAGTCGCATGCGCTGGCGGAAGTGGAAATCTTTGTCGGCAAGCAGGTGAAGGTACAAATTGAGCCGCTCTATAATCAAGAGCAGTTCGATGTGGTTATGATGTAAGACACCGCGTCATTGTGCGGCTGACAAGGAGAGAGGCGTGAGGCGACTGCCCGGGATTTTATTGCTCACCGTGGCAACATTGATTGTTATCGTCGCGCTGCTGGTGAGTGGCTTGCGTCTCGTGTTGCCACAGCTCGACGCCTGGCGTCCGCAGCTGCTGGAGAAGATCTCCACCCTCACCGGTACGCCGGTGGACGCCTCGCAGATCACCGCCAGCTGGCAGACTTTTGGTCCGACGTTAGACGCCCGCGATATCCATGTCGGGCTGAAAGATGGCGGCACAATGGCGGTCAAGCGCGTAACCCTGGCGCTGGATGTCTGGCAGAGCCTGCTGCATATGCGCTGGCAGTTCCGCGACCTCACCTTCTGGCAGCTGCAGGTCCATACCAATACCCCTATTCAGACCAATGACGGTGGCGAAAGCCTGAAAACCGACCGCATCAGCGATCTCTTTTTACGTCAGTTCGATCACTTTACTCTGCGCGACAGCCATCTGAGCTTCCTGACCCTTTCCGGTCAGCGGGCGGAGCTGGCGGTTCCGCAACTGACATGGCTTAACGGCAGGAACCGTCATCGCGCCGAGGGGCAGCTCAGCCTCTCCAGCCTCACCGGCCAGCATGGCGTCATGCAGGTGCGGATGGATCTTCGCGATGAGGATGGCCTGCTGAATAAAGGCCGGGTCTGGCTACAGGCGGATGATATCGACGTCAAACCGTGGCTGGGACGCTGGATGCAGGACAATATCGCCCTGAAAAGCGCCCGCTTCAGCCTCGAAGGCTGGATGACCATTGAAAAAGGCGATGTGGCCAGCGGCGACGTATGGCTGAAAAAAGGGGGCGCCAGCTGGCAGGGCGATAACGAAGTCCATCATTTGTCGGTGGATAACCTGACGGCGCATCTCTCCCATGATAAGCAAAGCTGGGCCTTTTATATTCCCGATACGCGGATCGCTATCGATGATAAACCCTGGCCAAGCGGAGCCCTGGCGATGGCATGGATCCCGGCGCAGGACGTTGGTGGCGACGATCGTCAGCGTAGCGATGAGTTACGTATTCGCGCCAGCAATTTGGCCCTCAGCGGCCTGAGCGGGTTACAGCCGTTTGCTGATAAGCTGGCGCCTTCTCTGGGCGAACTCTGGCGTACCACGCAGCCTGGCGGCAAAATCAATTTGCTGGCTCTCGATATCCCCCTGCAGGCGACGGAGAAAACGCGTTTTCAGGCGCAGTGGAGCGATCTGGCGTGGAAGCAGTGGAAACTCCTGCCTGGGGCAGAGCACTTCTCCGGCAGTCTGAATGGCAGCGTTGAGCACGGGGAATTACGCGCCCATATGGCGAAGGCGCTGATGCCGTATGCCGGCGTCTTCCGCGCGCCGCTGGAGATAGCCGCTGGCGAAGCCACGCTCAGTTGGGTGAAAAACGACAAAGGGTTTATGCTTGATGGCCGCGATATAGACGTGCAGGCGACAGGCGTACGCGCCCGCGGCGGCTTCCGCTATCTGCAACCGCAGGGGGACGATCCCTGGCTGGGCATTCTGGCGGGCATCAGCACCAATGACGGTGGCCAGGCATGGCGTTATTTCCCGGAAAATCTGATGGGCAAAGCGCTGGTGGACTATCTGAGCGGCGCGATTAAAGCGGGGCAAGCCAGCGATGCGACGCTGGTGTATGGCGGCAATCCGCATCTATTCCCTTATCCGCATAATGAAGGCCAATTCCAGGTTTATGTTCCGCTGAAGAACGCCACTTTTGCCTTCCAACCGGACTGGCCGGCGCTAACCGGGCTGAACATCGACCTCAATTTTATCAACAACGGCCTGTGGATGCGGGCGGATAAAGCGATGCTTGGCAACGTGACCGCCAGCAATCTCGATGCCGCGATCCCGGACTATGCGCAGGAAAAACTGCTGATTGATGCCGATATCAAAGGCCCGGGCAAAGAGGTTGGACCTTACTTTAATACTACGCCGCTGAAAGAGTCGCTCGGGGCAGCGCTGGATTCCCTGCAGCTGGATGGGGATGTGAGCGCTCGCTTACATCTTAATATCCCCCTCGACGGCGAGATGACCACCGCGAAAGGCGATGTGCGCCTGCAGAATAATAGCCTGTTTATCAAACCGTTAGATACTACGCTGCAGAACCTGAGCGGTAATTTCAGCTTTGTGAATGGCGATCTCAATAGTCAAACGTTGAGCGCGACCTGGTTTAATCAGCCGCTGAACCTCAATTTTTCCACCCGCGAAGGTGAAAAAGCGTTTCTGGTGGATGTCGGGATGAATGCCAACTGGCAGCCGTCGCGCACCGGGCTGCTGCCGAAAGCCGTGAGTGAGGCGTTGAGCGGTAGCGTCCCGTGGGATGGCAAGGTCGCCATCGAACTGCCGTACCATGGCAATGCCAGCTATAAGGTCGATATCAACGGCGATCTGAAGAATGTGAGCAGTCGCTTACCTTCGCCAGTCAGTAAGCCCGCCGGCGAACCCCTTCCGGTCAAAATTAACGTCGCCGGCGGCCTGAGCAGCTTCGACCTGACCGGCTCCATCGGGGCGAAGAATCATATTAACAGCCGCTGGTTGCTCAATCATAAGCTGACGCTGGATAGAGCGATCCTTACCACTGACAGCAAAGGGCACTCTCCGCTGCCCGATCAGCCCGGTATCGAGCTCAACCTGCCGCCGATGGATGGCGCGCAGTGGCTGGCGCTCTTCGAGAACGGCGCGGCAAATGAAGTGAGCAGCAGCGTGCTCTTTCCACCGCGCATTGTGCTGCGTACGCCGTCGCTGGCCCTCGCGGGGCAACAGTGGAACAACGTCAGTCTGATGTCCCAGCCGGTCGCCGGCGGCTCGCAGGTTGAGGCGCAGGGGCGTGAGATCAATGCCATATTGACGATGCGCGACAATGCTCCGTGGCTGGCAAATGTGCGTTATCTCTATTTCAATCCGGCCAGCGCCAGCGGCCAGAACGCAACAGAGAATGTGGCCCCCCAGACGGCGACGCGGCTGGATTTCCATGGCTGGCCCGATCTGCAGCTACGCTGCGCGGAATGCTGGCTGTGGGGACAAAAATATGGCCGCATCGATGGGGATGTGGCGATCAAAGGGGATACCTTAACGCTCTCCAACGGCCTGGTGGATACCGGGTTTGGCCGGCTGACGACCAACGGCGTGTGGGTGAACGCCCCTTCAGGGGTTCGAACCTCGCTGAAAGGCAGACTGCACGGCAATAAGACGGATGCATTTGCGGATTTCTTTGGCGTCTCCACGCCGGTGAAGGATTCGCCGTTTGATATCGACTACGATCTGCACTGGCGCGCGCCGCCCTGGTCACCCGATGTCGCGTCGCTCAATGGCATCATTAAAAGCCACCTGGGCAAGGGGCAGTTTACCGACCTGAGTACCGGGCACGCTGGCCAGCTGCTGCGTCTGCTGAGTGTGGATGCCCTGCTGCGTAAACTGCGTTTCGATTTCAGCGATACCTTCAGCGAAGGCTTTTACTTCGATTCGATTAACAGTACGGCATGGATTAAGGATGGCGTACTGCATACCGATGATACGCTGGTGGATGGCCTTGAAGCGGATATTGCTATGAAAGGGTCGGTCGATCTGGTGCGTCGCCAGCTGGATCTGCAGGCGGTGGTGGCGCCGGAGATCTCCGCGACCGTCGGCGTGGCGGCGGCCTTTGCCGTCAACCCCATCGTCGGCGCGGCGGTATTTGCCGCCAGCAAAGTGCTGGGTCCGCTGTGGAATAAAGTTTCGATTCTGCGCTATCGCATCACTGGCCCGATTGACCAGCCGCAGATCAATGAAGTGCTGCGCCAGGCGCGCAGCAATAAAAAGCAATGATTTGACGATTGCCGGGAATTGCCGCAATCTCAATAGATAGCCTTCTGTATTTCCGCCTGTCAGGCGGCAACAAACGAGTAGCATAACGATGAGTCTGAACCTGGTAAGTGAACAATTACTGTCGGCAAATGGCCTGAATCATCAGGACCTGTTTGCCATTCTTGGTCAACTGACCGAGCGCCGCCTCGATTACGGCGATCTCTATTTTCAGTCGAGCTATCACGAATCCTGGGTTCTGGAAGACAGCATCATTAAAGATGGGTCGTACAATATCGACCAGGGCGTAGGCGTGCGCGCCGTCAGCGGCGAAAAAACGGGCTTTGCCTACGCCGATCAGATCAGCAAACTGGCGCTGGAGCAGAGCGCCCAGGCGGCGCGGACCATTGTGCGCGACTCCGGCAATGGCAAAGTGCAGACCCTCGGCGCCGTAGAGCATCGTGCCCTGTACACCAGCATCGACCCGCTGCAGAGTATGACCCGGGAAGAGAAGCTGGATATTCTGCGCCGGGTAGACAAAGTCGCCCGGGCGGCGGACCAGCGGGTGCAGGAGGTTTCAGCCAGCCTGAGCGGGGTGTATGAGCTCATCCTGGTCGCCGCCACCGATGGCACTCTGGCCGCCGACGTTCGTCCGCTGGTTCGTCTTTCCGTCAGCGTGCTGGTGGAAGAGGATGGCAAGCGTGAGCGCGGCAGCAGCGGCGGTGGCGGGCGTTTTGGTTATGACTATTTCCTCGCCTCCCAGGAGGGCGACGTGCGGGCTGATGCCTGGGCGAAAGAAGCGGTGCGCATGGCGCTGGTCAACCTCTCGGCGGTCGCCGCCCCTGCGGGGATGCTGCCGGTGGTGCTCGGCGCCGGCTGGCCTGGCGTCCTGCTGCATGAAGCGGTCGGCCATGGGCTGGAAGGCGATTTCAACCGGCGTGGCACCTCGGTCTTTAGCGGCCATATGGGGGAATTAGTCGCCTCTGAGCTGTGCACCGTAGTGGATGACGGCACCATCGCCGATCGCCGTGGCTCGGTGGCCATTGATGACGAAGGGACGCCGGGGCAATACAACGTGCTAATCGAAAACGGCATTCTGAAAGGCTATATGCAGGATAAACTCAACGCGCGCCTGATGGGCGTCGCACCGACCGGCAATGGCCGACGTGAGTCGTATGCCCATCTGCCGATGCCGCGTATGACCAACACCTATATGCTGGCGGGCCAGTCGACGCCACAGGAGATTATCGAATCGGTCGACTACGGTATCTTTGCGCCTAACTTCGGCGGCGGGCAGGTGGATATCACCTCCGGTAAATTCGTCTTCTCCACTTCCGAGGCCTATCTGATCGAAAAAGGGAAGGTCACGAAGGCGGTGAAAGGGGCCACGCTGATTGGCTCCGGCATTGAGACCATGCAGCAGATTTCGATGGTGGGCAACGACCTGCGCCTGGATAACGGCGTCGGCGTCTGTGGCAAAGAGGGCCAGAGCGTGCCGGTGGGCGTCGGCCAGCCGACCCTGAAGGTCGATAACCTTACCGTCGGCGGCACCGCCTGATCCTGACCTGGTTCCCGGCGCTGCCGGGAACCGCTTCACCGGGCGATCCCGCGCCCGTGCATGCCCTGATAGATCTTCGCCACGTCGACAAAATACTCCGTCAGATAGTTGATACAGACCTGCACTTTCAGCGGCAGTTTATCCTTTTCCGTATACAGGGCGTAGACCGGTCGCGGATCGGACTGATAGCTGGGCAGCAGGATCTCAAGCTCACCGCGGTTGATCTCTTCGATCGCCCACATTAAGGGTACATAGGCGATACCCACCCCGGCGGTCAGCCAGCGCACCAGCGTCATAGGGTCGTTGGTCACGAAGCGCCCCTGCGGGGTGAGGCGGGTCGAGATCCCTTCCGGCGCGATAATGACAAACTCATTGTCCGGCCGCACGCTATATTCCAGCCAGGCATGTCCGGCAAGGTCGGCCGGTTTCTCTGGATTGCCAGCCTGCGCCAGATAGCTTTTAGCGGCGCATAATACCATCGGCATTGAGCCCAGGCGGCGGGAAAAAAGGCTGGAATCCTGCAGGGCGCCCACGCGGATCACCACGTCAAGGCCGTCGGCGATCAGGTCTGGCGCAGGTATGCCGGTGACCAGATTAACAGAGAGCCCGGGGTATTCTTTGAGCATTTTCGCCGTTATGCGCGCCAGAACATTCTGTGCCATAGTTGAAGAGCAGCCGATGCGCAGCGTCCCGATGGGGGTATTGTTAAATGCGTATAATTGCTCATGGACATCCTGCGCTTCAAACAGCATCCTACGGCAGCCCTGGTAATAGATTTTACCTGCTTCAGTTAAGCCAAGGCTGCGGGTGCTGCGGTTGAGTAGCTTTACCTGCAGCTCATCTTCCAGTTTGGCGACGGTCTGACTGATCGAGGAAACGCTCATCTGAAGCTGGCGGGCCGCTGCGGTGAATGAACCTAATTCGACCACTTTGGCGAAAACGGACATGCGTTTTAATCGTTCCATTATTCACTCTGGCTTAAAAGTGATTTAGATCACACATTGTAGATAATGCGGCAATCGTTACGTTAATATATTGTTAGCTACATAATAAACGCATCTGCTCACTACCTGTACGCTTCTTATTCAAGGTCATCATGAGTCT
Organism: Klebsiella sp. HMSC16A12; assembly: GCF_001808265.1. Taxonomy (NCBI): domain Bacteria; kingdom Pseudomonadati; phylum Pseudomonadota; class Gammaproteobacteria; order Enterobacterales; family Enterobacteriaceae; genus Klebsiella; species Klebsiella sp. HMSC16A12. The sequence continues at coordinate 10,956 of NZ_KV792607.1, read as the reverse complement.
GTTTCCTGTCATCGTGATTTTCGGCTTATCGTTTCCGCCGATCTTCTTCGAGTTGCTTTTGTCGCTGGCTATCTTTTGGCTGGTGCACCGACTGCTGGTTCCGACCGGCATTTACGATTTTGTCTGGCACCCAGCACTGTTTAATACGGCGCTCTATTGCTGCCTTTTTTATTTGATATCGCGCTTGTTCGTTTGAGGTTGATGTGAAAACACTAACAAGAAATATCCTCCGTACTGCCATTACCGTGATACTGGTCATTCTGGCCTTCGTGGCGATTTTCCGCGCCTGGGTTTATTACACCGCCTCGCCGTGGACGCGTGATGCGCGCTTTAGCGCCGACATTGTGGCGATTGCCCCCGACGTCTCCGGGCTGATTTCTCAGGTAAACGTCAAGGATAACCAACTGGTTAAGAAAGACCAGGTATTGTTCGTTATTGACCAACCTCGTTACCAAAAAGCGCTGGCGCAGGCGGAAGCTGATGTCGCCTATTATCAGACGTTAGCTCAGGAAAAACGCGTCGAAGCCGGTCGGCGTAATAAGCTTGGCGTACAGGCGATGTCGCGGGAAGAGATTGATCAGGCGAACAACGTACTGCAAACCGTTGAACATCAGCTGGCGAAAGCGGTGGCTAGTCGCGACCTGGCCAGGCTAGATCTGGAGCGGACGGTCATTCGCGCCCCTGCGGATGGCTGGGTGACTAACCTTAACGTCTACACTGGGGAATTTATCACCCGTGGCTCCACGGCGGTGGCGCTGGTGAAAGAGAATACGTTTTACGTCATGGCCTATCTGGAAGAGACCAAACTGGAGGGCGTCCGTCCAGGCTATCGTGCGGAGATTACCCCGCTGGGCAGCAGCAAAACCATTAAAGGGACGGTGGACAGTATCGCTGCGGGGGTGACCAACGCCAGCAGCAGCAGCGACTCGAAAGGGATGGCCTCGGTCGACTCCAACCTTGAGTGGGTGCGTCTGGCGCAGCGTGTGCCGGTGCGTATTCGCCTCGATCACCAGCAGGGGAATCTGTGGCCATCGGGCACCACGGCGACGGTAGTGATCACCGGTCAAGAAGATCGTGATACCAGCCAGGCCAACTTCTTCCAGAAACTGGCTATGCGCCTGCGCGAATTTGGTTAATCGCTATGGGGACATATACCATTGCTCCCCGGCATCTCCGCTTTGCCATTAAGCTTGCATGCGCGGTGGTGCTGGCGCTGTTTGTCGGTTTCCATTTTCAGCTCGAAACGCCGCGCTGGGCGGTACTGACGGCAGCGATCGTCGCCGCCGGGCCGGCCTTTGCTGCTGGCGGCGAACCGTACTCCGGCGCGATCCGCTATCGCGGTATGTTGCGTATTGCCGGGACCTTTATTGGCTGTATTGCGGCGCTGGTTATCATCATCCTGATGATCCGCGCGCCTCTGCTGATGATGCTGGTCTGCTGTCTGTGGGCCGGGTTTTGTACCTGGGTTTCGTCGCTGGTCAAGGTCGAAAACTCCTATGCCTGGGGGCTGGCCGGGTACACCGCGCTGATTATCATTATTACCATCCATACCAATCCGATGCTGGCGCCGCAGTTTGCTGTCGAACGCTGCAGCGAAATTGTCATCGGTATTGTCAGCGCCATCGTCGCCGATCTCCTGTTTTCGCCGCGTTCGATTAAAAAAGAGATCGACCTCGAGCTCGATAATCTGCTGATTGCACAGTATAAGCTGATGCAGTTATGCGTCGCGCACGGTGATAAAGAGGAAGTGGATCAAGCCTGGGGAGCGCTGGTACGCCGCACTACGGCGCTGGAAGGTATGCGTAGTAACCTGATTATGGAATCCTCACGCTGGGCAAAGGCCAATCAGCGCCTGAAGGCGATCAACACCCTTTCGCTAACCCTTATCACCCAGGCTTGCGAAACCTATCTGATTCAGAACTCACGCCCGGAAATGGTCACGGACGACTATCGCGAGCTGTTCGCCGAGCCGGTTGAGACGGTGCAGGATGTTCACCAGCAGCTGAAGCGCATGCGCCGCTTCCTGACCTGGAAAGGCGAGCATAATACCCCGGTCACGATTTATAGCTGGGTGGGCGCCGCCACGCGTTACCTGCTGCTTAAGCGCGGCGTGGTGGGGAATACTAAAATCAGCCGTATCGAGGATGGCGTGTTGCGCGGCGAAACGGTGGTTAAAGTGGAGTCCGCCGAACGTCATCACGCGATGGTGAACTTCTGGCGCACCTCTGTCTCCTGTATTCTCGGAACGCTATTCTGGCTGTGGACGGGCTGGACCTCAGGCAGCGGCGCGATGGTAATGATCGCCGTGGTTACCGCGCTGGCGATGCGCCTGCCGAATCCCCGAATGGTGGCGATAGACTTCCTCTATGGCACCCTGGCGGCGTTACCGTTGGGCACCTTGTACTTCCTGGTGATCATGCCGGCGACGCAGCAGAGCATGCTGTTGCTTTGCATCAGCCTGGCGGCGATGGCGTTCTTTATCGGGATCGAAGTGCAGAAAAGGCGTCTCGGATCGCTGGGGGCGCTGGCGAGCACCATCAACATTCTGGTGCTGGATAATCCGATGCAGTTCCAGTTCAGCCAGTTCCTCGATAGCGCGCTGGGGCAGATCGTCGGCTGTTTCCTCGCTCTGATGGTTATTCTTATTGTCAGGGATAACTCCCGGGCCAGAACCGGTCGGGTGCTGCTGAACCAGTTTGTCTCCGCGGCGGTCTCTTCGCTGACCACCAACTCGGCGCGTCGCAAAGAGAATCATCTGCCCGCGCTCTATCAGCAGCTGTTTTTATTACTCAATAAATTCCCAGGTGACGTCGCCCGTTTCCGTCTGGCGTTGACGTTAATCATCGCCCATCAGCGCTTGCGCGATGCGCCCGTGCCGGTGAATGACGATCTCTCCGCCTTCCATCGTCAGCTGCGACGAACCGCGGACCATGTGATCTCCGCCGGCAGCGATGATAAGCGTCGGCGCTATTTTACCCAGTTGCTGGCGGAGCTTGATGTCTATCAGGAGAAGCTGCGAGTCTGGGAGGCCTCGCCGCAGGTTACCGAGCCGGTACGGCGACTGGTTGAGATGTTGCATAAGTACCAGCATGTGCTGACCAGCAGCTAACCCATAAACCGACGCCCAGGCGTCGGTTTTTTTATCGCTATACTTAACGGCGACAGAAAGAGAAGCGGGAGGGGCTGTCATGACCACCTATACGTTTGATTTTGACGAAATCGCCGAACAACAGGATTTCTACCGGGAGTTTTCCCGAACCTTCGAGCTGGCTCAGGATAAGGTCAACAACCTGGATTCGCTATGGGACGCAGTGACCGGTGGCCTGCTACCGCTGCCGCTGGATATTGAGTTCATCCATTTAAATGACAAGCAGCGCCGGCGCTTTGGCGCATTGATTTTATTGTTTGATGAAGCAGAGGAAGAGCTGGAGGGGGAGTTGCGTTTTAATGCCCGACAAGCATAAAAAAGCCCCCGGCAGGCGGGGGCAAGTCGTCGAAATAAGACGACGAGGGTTTATTTGTACAGCTCAGCGGTGGCGTGCCAGCTATCGCCGGTACGTGCTTCAATAATACGGTAGCTGCTGGCGCCTTCTTTCTCGGCTTTAGCCGCCAGTTCCTGACGCATGTCCATTGGCGCACTACCTACCTGGGATACGGAGATGGTGCCCATGGATTGCAGATTTTGGGCTTGCTCTGCGTTCACTTGCTGGACAGCCGCGCTGGCACCGAAAGAGAGAAGGGAAGCCAGGCCAAGGGATGCGATGATCATTGCGCGTTTCATAATCTTTACTCCAGTCTTTGTTTTGCCGCGGCGGGGCGATGTATGTCGCCGGGCCGCGGTAGAGAATTTTTGTCAGGTTAATCGTTGACGTCTAAAACTTATTTATACAGCTCAGCAGTGGCATGCCAGTGGTCGCCAGTGCGGGCTTCAATAATGCGGTAAGAAGAAGCCCCTTCTTCCTGCGCTTTTTTGTTCAGCATTTCATGCATATCCATCGGGGAAGATGCTACCGCGCCGACGGAAACCGTGCCGATGGCCTCGCGGCCCTGGGCCTGCTCGCTGTTGATAATATCAGCGGCGAAAGCGCCAAACGACACGACGGACAGGATGCTGATAGCAGCTACAGTGGTTTTGATTTTCATGATGTTCACCTCGTCGAATCTTTTTGTTGGGGGTCTTTGTTTCGTGACCCTCATCACAAAACCAAGTATACACTAATCACCAAAAATATTAATACCATGCTAATTGTTTTGTGCGTTAATAGTTACAATAGATTGCGCTTTTTATAACGGATAAGAATTAAAAATGACACGTTAGCGACAGCGATAAGATTTATTTCTAATAAATTCATAAAGGTATACGAATTTGATCTTTTGTGCGTTTTACGATTTTCGCGTTAGTAAAAGAACGTATAGACGGCGTAAATGACACTAAGTGTTAAATAGTTGTTGTGCCGGAAGGGGGGAGAGGCAAAAGAAAAGGGAGTCGCCCTCTGACGGTAGCCAGAGGGGAATTACTCAGAGTTCCTGCTCAAACAGAACCAGAATGGCGTCGTGCAGATCTTTCACCGTAAAACCGCGCGCAGGCGTGGTAAAGATGGTGTCATCCCCGGCGATACTGCCAAGAATGCCTTCCGCTTTGCCCAGCGAGTCGAGAAGACGGGCGATCAGCTGCGCGGCGCCGGGGCTGGTATGAATCACCACTACGGCATCGTTATAGTCGATATCCAGCACCAAATTCTTCAGCGGGCTGGAGGTGGTCGGTACCCCAAGCTCGGCAGGCAAGCAATAGACCATTTCCATTTTGGCGTTACGGGTACGCACCGCGCCAAATTTGGTGAGCATGCGGGAAACCTTCGATTGGTTGATATTCTCGAAGCCCTCTTCCTGCAGCGCCTGGACGATCTCTCCCTGCGAGCTGAATTTCTCTTCTTTAAGCAGCGCTTTAAACGCTTTAACCAGTTCTTCTTGTTTTGCCGAACTTCGCATAAGTCACCCAGATTATGGTGGTAAAATCAACATCATTATGCATAACCATGAATTTTTATGCAAATAATCCGCGAAAGGATAGGTCAATAATGTTATGAAGGGGGCATATTTTAGCAAAAAAACCGTATAAGGAACATGTTCTCATCACAACGCTTAAAGCCATGTAAAAGTAAATGAAATGTTATTGAGTTGGTGTTGTTTTGCGCAACTGGCTGGGTGTATTGTAACCAATAGTCGATCCGGTACTTCGCTTTGCTGGATGGTCAGTCAGGAAGCATAAAGTGCGCCGCTGTTCTATTGCTACGCACAATAATGCATTCTTCAGCCATAATCATTGTAATTGTTCATCTTGTGAATTAAGGTCCAGGCGACGGAATAACGAAAGACTAAATTAACCATAATAAGGAGTTTAGGATGAAAGTTGCAGTCCTTGGCGCTGCCGGTGGTATCGGCCAGGCGCTTGCCCTACTACTTAAGACCCAACTGCCTTCAGGTTCAGAGCTCTCGTTGTACGACATCGCTCCGGTTACGCCGGGCGTGGCGGTAGATCTAAGTCATATCCCCACAGATGTAAAAATTAAAGGATTTTCCGGTGAAGACGCTACTCCGGCGCTGGAAGGCGCGGATGTAGTGCTGATCTCCGCGGGCGTGGCGCGTAAGCCCGGCATGGATCGTTCCGACCTGTTTAATGTGAATGCGGGTATCGTGAAGAACCTCGTGCAGCAGATTGCCAAAACCTGCCCGCAGGCCTGCATCGGCATTATCACCAACCCGGTGAATACCACCGTGGCTATCGCCGCCGAAGTACTGAAAAAAGCCGGCGTGTACGATAAAAACAAACTGTTCGGCGTTACCACGCTGGACATCATCCGTTCCAATACCTTTGTGGCTGAGCTGAAAGGTAAATCGGCAACCGAGGTGGAAGTCCCGGTCATTGGTGGTCACTCCGGGGTCACCATTCTGCCTTTACTGTCGCAGATCCCCGGCGTCAGCTTTAGCGATCAGGAAATTGCCGACCTGACTAAACGTATTCAGAACGCCGGTACTGAAGTCGTGGAAGCGAAAGCGGGCGGCGGGTCGGCGACCTTGTCGATGGGCCAGGCGGCTGCCCGTTTTGGTCTCTCTCTGGTTCGCGCCATGCAGGGGGAAAAAGGCGTGGTGGAGTGCGCCTACGTGGAAGGCGACGGCCACTATGCGCGTTTCTTCTCCCAGCCGCTACTGCTGGGGAAAAACGGCGTGGAAGAGCGACAGTCTATCGGCAAACTCAGCGCCTTTGAACAGCAGGCGCTGGAGGGCATGCTGGACACCCTGAAGAAAGATATCGCGCTCGGCGAAGACTTCGTCAACAAGTAATCTCGCCCTAACAGAAGAGCCGGAACCGCAGTTCCGGCTTTTTATTACCTCACTTTTCGCCCCAATGCGCCTGCTGCCGGGCAAATCTGCTAAAATCCCCGCGTTTTAAGCCACCAGCCATGAGGACAGCGTGAAAAAGATTGAAAGAAAGCCGACCCGGGACCAAATCGCGCAGATGATTCGCTACCAGATCCTTTCCGGTGCGATGAAGGCTGGGGATGAGCTGACGCAAGAGAGCATCGCGGAACAGCTGGGACTTTCACGTATGCCGGTTAGGGAAGCGCTGCAATCTCTTGAGCAGGAAGGGTTTCTGGTGCGCTTGCCTAACCGGCATATGCAGGTCTCCACCTTGGCCGTGGAGGATGTGAGCCATATTTTTCGCGTTATTGCGGTGATGGCCGCCGAACTCTTTGCCCTTGTGCCGGCGAATCAGGGGGAAGTGCTGCGCGCACGCGCGCAGGAGCTGGCGCGTCCGGGAGAGAATACGCGCGAACTGGCGTTCCATCAGCTGCTGATTTCCTATCTTGATAATCGCTACCTGGCGAAGGCGTATCAGCAATTTTTGGACGGTTATATTTCTTATGTCATTCTTTATCTGAAAGAGAATGGCCAGGAATCGGCTCTGATACTGAGCGAACTGGCCAACGCCATCGGCAATGGCGAAGGCGGAAAAATTGCCCAGACAACGCAGCGTTATTTCCTTATGCTTGCGGAAATTATGCGTCAACATATGAAGGATTGGGAAAGTGCAGAAGCCTAAATTAGGGAAAATTAAGCTTCTTTCCGCGAAGGAGCAGGTGGCGGCGGTGTTGCGTAAAGCGATCCTGTCGCGGGATTTAGTGGAAGGGCAGGAGATTACCCTTGAAGGGATTGCCCGACTGGTTGGCGTTTCCAGCATGCCGGTACGCGAAGCGTTTCAAATTTTAGCCGCCGACGGTCTGATTCAAGTGCGGCCGAATAAAGGCGCGGTGGTGCTGGGGATTAATGAGCAGACCATCCGCGAACATTATGAAATTCGCGCCGTACTGGAAAGTGAAGCCGTGGCGAAAGCTTCTCGTCCAGGGACCGATATTTCACGCATCGCCCAGGTTCACTATGCCGCAGAGAAGGCGCTGGCAGACAATAATTCTGCTGAATATTCCGACCTGAACCAGGCTTTCCATATGGAGATCTGGAGCGCGGCGGGCAATGAAAAAATGAAGATGCTACTCTGCAACATGTGGAACGGCCTGTCGATGGGACATAAAGTCACCGAAGAAGAGTATGCCGTTATCTCAATTCGCGAACATAAAGCGATTTTACAAGCGCTTGAGCAACATAACGAAGCACTGGCCCGCCAGCGAATGCATGAACATATTATTCGCTCGATGGAAAATATGCTCACTCGATACCTGCCCGATACCACCACCTGAAGGGCTCCTCCGCCAGCGACAGGCTGGCTTTTCTTACATTTATCTGCGCTATTAGTTACTTTTCGTGACGATCTGCACAGGATCTTGATGCAGATCTCATTGCGCGATCATTCCGCAAAAACGCATTGACTTACTTTTTGCATGGGAATAATTTCTCCTTCGTCAATATTGGATACAATATCATATATCATTGATAGGAAAAATTATAAGTATGGAACCTATTACCATCACCCTATGTTTGCTGGTGTTCGCTATCATCATGTTTGTCTGGGAGAAAGTGCCACTGGCAGTGACTTCCATGGTGGTTTGTGTGGCGTTAGTGCTCACCGGTGTATTGGATCTCAAGCAGGCGTTTGCCGGTTTTATCGACAGCAACGTCATTCTTTTTGTCGCCATGTTCATCGTTGGCGGGGCGTTATTTGAAACCGGGATGGCAAACAAAGTCGGTGGCGTGATCACCCACTTCGCCAAAACGGAGAAGCAGCTGATCTTCATCATTATGGTGGTGGTTGGCGTAATGTCCGGTTTTCTCTCCAATACCGGTACGGCAGCCGTTTTGATCCCGGTCGTTATCGGTGTAGCCGCCAAATCGGGATTCACCCGTTCGCGTCTGCTGATGCCGCTGGTGTTTGCTGCCGCGCTTGGCGGCAACCTGTCGCTGATTGGCGCCCCCGGTAACTTGATCGCGCAATCGGCCTTGCAGAATATCGGCAGCGGCTTCGGTTTCTTTGAGTATGCGAAAGTGGGCCTGCCGATGCTGGTCTGCGGCATCCTCTATTTCCTAACCATCGGCTATAAGTTTCTGCCTAATAACTCGAACAGTAGTGAGGTGGGCAGCATTGGCGAACAGCGGGATTACAGCCACGTTCCGCGCTGGAAGCAGATCCTGTCCCTGGTGGTGCTGATCGCCACGATCCTCGGCATGATTTTCGAAAAACAGACCGGTATTAGTCTGACTGTAGCCGGCTGCATTGGTGCCCTGGTGCTGGTCATCACCGGCGTGTTGACGGAAAAACAGGCTTATAAAGCCATTGATTCGCAAACTATTTTTATCTTCGGCGGCACCCTGGCGCTGGCTAAAGCGCTGGAAATGACCGGTGCGGGTAAGCTGGTTGCCGATCAGGTTATCGGCCTGCTGGGTAATAACTCCTCACCGTTTATGCTGCTGGTAGTGGTCTTTGCCCTCTCCGTGGTGATGACCAACTTTATGTCTAATACCGCCACCGTCGCGTTGCTGGTGCCGGTGAGTTTGTCGATTGCCGCCGGTATGGGCGCCGATCCGCGTGCGGTACTGATGGCGACGGTAATCGGTAGCTCCTGCGCCTATGCGACGCCGATCGGGATGCCTGCCAACATGATGGTGCTGTCGGCCGGGGGCTATAAGTTCGTCGATTACGCCAAATCCGGCATTCCTCTAATTATCGTTTCTACCATTGTCAGCCTGATCCTGCTGCCAATCCTTTTCCCTTTTCATCCGTAATTTACGGACGCTGTTCTGACTAAGGAGCCTTTATGAGCAAAAGTGAACAGATATCCCGCATGACCGACATTATGGCCAGGTTCGTGGGATATACCGGCAAAGTATTGCCTGATGACGTCACGGCAAAGCTGCAAGATCTGCATAAGAAAGAGACCAGTCAACTGGCCGATGTGATCTTCACCACCATGATTGAAAACCAACGTCTGGCGAAAGAACTGGATCGTCCTTCCTGCCAGGACACCGGCGTGATCCAGTTTCTAGTGGAGTGCGGCGCCAACTTCCCGCTGATCGGCGAGCTGGAAGCGCTGCTGCGCGAATCGGTAATCAAAGCTACCATCGACTCCCCGCTGCGTCATAACAGCGTGGAGACCTTTGATGAATACAACACCGGCAAAAACGTCGGCAAAGGGACGCCGACGGTATTCTGGGAGATCGTTCCGAATTCCGACCAGTGCAGCATCTACACCTATATGGCTGGCGGCGGCTGCTCGCTGCCGGGTAAAGCGATGGTATTGATGCCGGGCGCTGGCTATGAAGGGGTGACTCGCTTCGTGCTGGATGTGATGACCAGCTATGGCCTGAATGCCTGCCCGCCGCTGCTGGTTGGCGTTGGGGTGGCGACGTCTGTAGAAACCGCGGCGCTGCTGTCGAAGAAAGCGTTGATGCGTCCGATTGGTTCGCACAATGACAACGAACGTGCGGCATTGCTGGAAAAAATGCTCGAAGATGGCATCAACAAAATTGGCCTTGGCCCGCAGGGAATGTCCGGCAATACCTCCGTGATGGGCGTCAATATCGAAAATACCGCACGCCACCCTTCCACTATTGGCGTGGCGGTCAACGTCGGCTGCTGGTCGCACCGTAAAGGGCATATCGTTTTCGATAAAGACCTGAACTACACCATTACGTCTCACACAGGAGTGGCATTCTGATGACTAAAAAAATACTCACTACGCCCATTAAAGATGAAGATTTAGCGGATATTAAAGCGGGCGATATTATTTATCTCAACGGCCATATTGTGACCTGCCGTGATGTGGCTCATCGTCGCTTAATTGAGGGCGGACGTGAATTACCGGTAAACGTTGCTGGTGGCGCGATATTACATGCCGGGCCCATTGTGCGCCCGATTAAAGGTACGGAAGATAAATTTGAAATGGTCTCCGTTGGGCCAACCACCAGTATGCGCATGGAAAAATTTGAAAAAGAATTTATTGCTAAGACCGGTGTGAAATTAATCGTCGGCAAAGGCGGTATGGGCAAAGGAACCGAAGAGGGCTGTATGGAACATAAAGCCTTGCACTGTGTGTTCCCTGCCGGCTGCGCGGTAGTCGCCGCGGTCTGTGTGGAAGAGATTGAAGATGCGCAATGGCGTGATTTAGGCATGCCAGAAACGTTATGGGTTTGCCGGGTGAAAGAGTTCGGGCCGTTAATTGTATCGATCGATACTCACGGCAATAACCTGTTTGAGCAGAATAAAGTGATCTTTAATCAGCGCAAAGAAATTGTCGCCGATGAAATCTGCAAACACGTGAGCTTTATTAAATAACCCCGATTGAATATATCGCGCAGTAATGGCAGCGGCAGCTGACTGCTAAACCGAGGCTTCTGACCAGGCGGTCCGGGGAAATCCACTCTGCTGACGTGGGCTACCGTAAGCCATTATTGCGCTCCCCCCAAAGGCCATTTTATGACTGACAATGCCATCCTGTTAGGCGAAGG